>JAKAMV010000341.1 GCA_021812735.1 Chloroflexota bacterium
CCACCCGCGCCGCCCACGCCGCCGCCGCCGATGCCTCGCGCACCTCCTCGATGGTCGCCCGCCCGTCGCACCAGGCGAGCGCGGTCTCGATCGCGATCCTCGGCCGCTCCTCGCCCGCGGGGGCGTATCGCAGCGCCGGCCGAGCGCACTCGGCCGCGGCTCTGACCACCAGCCGGCGATCGACCCCAAGCCGCGCCGCGAGCCAGAGCAGCCAGTCGCCGCGATCACACTCCCCCCACGCCCGCGCCAGCGTTCGGTCGCCGGCCCAGTAGCGTGCGGGGCCGCAGGCGTCGAGGTGCTCGAGGAGCGGCTGGACGGAGGAGGTCACCGGAGCACCTCCACGGCCTGCTCGACCGCCGCGAGGATCTGGTTGCGCTCGATCTCCGGCCGCGTCAGCCAGCCATCGATGGCGCGCTGCGCGGCGATCTCAAGGACGCAGGCAGCGCAGAGCCAGTCGCCCTCCAGGTGGACGCCATCATCCTCGACAAGGGGGCGCTCGCACGCGCCGCAGGACTCCTCGGCCTCGGGCCCCTCGGCTTCGAGCTCCCGCGCGGCTTCGTAGGACTCGTGGATGCGACGATCGGACGGCGAAAGACTCATGGTGATCCTCCCAGGTGACCTACTAGACGACTCCGATGGACATCACGGCATTCTGCGGCCCGACGCGATCCAGGCAGCCATCGCGCGGCGGTTGCATCGCTCCAGGGCGTCCGCAAGGCGCTCGATCTTGCTGGAGTCGCCGGCCCAGACTCGGACGTGGCACAACTGCGCCTCGCCAACCGTGATCTCGCGCGAGACCCGGGGCGGAAGGTCGCCGGCGAGAGGGTCGTGGTCGGGCGGCGTCATGCGAGCCTCGCAGCGGCCTCAAGGATCCAGGTGAGCGGGACCATCCCTCGGATCGTGTCGGCGGACGCCGCCAGCGATGCCGCCCGCGCCCGGCGGCCTTCGCCCAGCACCTCTTGAGCGGAGCGCCAGGCTCGCACGGCGGAAACCTCCGCTCGCTCGAGCGCGGCTCCGGCCACGTACTCGACCGCTACGCCGGGGCGGGTAAGCATGAGGCGTAGCGCCTCCCGACAATGATGGCTGGCTGCGTCGTTGCCCGGGTAGGCGCCCCCGGCCTCACCGATCGCCGCGTCGGCCTCCGCGCGGGTCGCCTTCCCGTTGCGGCATGCGAGCGCGACGTTCAGGGCGTGCGCCGGCCGCCCGTCGCTGGGCGGGGCGAAGGTCAGGATGGGACGCATGCACTCGATCGTCGCCTCGATCAGACTCTCTCGGACGATCCCAACGGTCTCGGCGAAGTCGAGGAGATGGTCGCCCCGGTCGCAGCGATACCACGCCTCCTCAATCAGGATGTCGCGCACCCAGATATCGAAGGCGTCCCGCGCCGGTCGCCCGCGAAGCAACTGCGTCAGCCCCCCGATCGATCCTGCTTCGGTCATGGCTCACTCTCCCGCCGACACCTATGGCACGCGCGCCACGGGGTGTCAAGCCCATGAGCGATCGGACCGGCCGATCGGGGCGGGTTGTTGACAGCGCGCGCGGCGAGTGGTAGGACGAACACATGCCCACGAAAAAGAAGACGCTCTCCCTCGGCGATCGGGTCCGCGCCCTCCGCGAGGCCGGTGGCCTGACCCAGTCCGTCGTCGCAGCTCGCGCCGGATACCAGCGCGAGGATCTGTCGCGGCTGGAGACCGGCTCGCGGGCCCAGAACCCGACGCTCCGACGAGTGCTGGCGCTGGCCGCCGCCCTCGGGGTCTCAGCGAGCGAGCTTCTCGAGGGGGTCGGACCGCGGGGGAGGTAGCCGTGCGGGCCTGCCCAACCTGCGGCCGCGCCGATCGTCGCGGCACCCAGGCCGCCGCGGGCCTGGAGCGGCGCCGGATCTGCTGGGCCTGTCGAGCGCCGTTCGTCCAGCGCGGCCCGGGCCGCCCGCGCCTGACCTGCGATTCGCCGCGCTGTCTCCGCGCGCGAGCCCGTTACCGGCGCGCTGGCGGCGCAACCCTTGATCGAACGGAGGACTGATGGCCATCTCGCCCCGATGGAAGGTCGCGCACACTCTCAGGGTGCTCTCGATGCAGATCGGCTCCGACTGCCCCGACGTCCTGCGCGACGCACTTAGGCAGACCGACATCCTCCGCGTCGCCCTCGAAGACCTCCTGCGCGAGCGCGAGGCGGTCGCCGGTCTCGGTCGCGGGACCGCGCGGCTCGACGACCCCACGCAGCCCGACGCGCACCCTCTGCCGCCGCCCTGCCCCGAGGACCCGTGACCTGGGACGACGAGCGGTACGTGCGCCTCTACACCAGGGACACCCCGGAGTGGCTGTGCCTGTCGTTCCTGGCGCAAGGGCTGTTCTGTTTGCTGCTTCGCAAGGTCGATCGTGCCGGCGTCCTGCCCCTGGGGCGCCTAGGCAAGCGGGGCGCCGTGGTCGCGATCGGCCACCCGGGCGAGTGGTCGCGCCTCGAGCCCGCGCTCGATGAGCTCCTGGCCGACGGGTGCGTGAAGATCGAGGGCGAGACCCTCGTCGTGCCCAATTTTCTGGAGGCGCAGGAGGCTCAGGCGAGCGACCGGGCGCGGTCGAGGAAGGCTCGCGAGCGGCGTCGTGACCTCGCCCGCTTGGGGGAGCGCGGGGAAGCCGCCAACGCCCCCTCAACCCATTCCGGGGTCCCGTCACACGGCGTGACGGAGGATACCGAAAAACATGACACGCGTGACGGTAGCGTCACGCGGCGTGACGCACCAGTCACGAACCGTGACCAAACCGTCACGCCTAGCCTAGCCGTACCGTGCCATGCCGAACCAAACACACACAGAAGCGTGCGCGCAGACCCGTCTCCGCGCGAGACTGGGGCCGCTGCGAGGCTCGAGATCCTCGGGGCCGCCGAGACCTACGCGCTCCGCTACCCGGCCACAGCGGCCCTCCTGGAGGCCCTACGCGCCATCGGGGTGACAGGGGCCTGGTCCCGGGATGCAGTCGCCCGGGGCGCCGTCGAGGCAGCCATCGGGGACCAGTCTCCGGCCGAGGTCGCCGCCCGGGTCGCCGCCGGGATCCGCGCGACCGCGAAACCCTGGCTCGGGATGCACCTGAACGCCATCCGCGGGACCGCCCGAGCCGGGGCGCGCACCCCAACCGTCCCCTCGGGCCAGTACGACGATCCGGGCAACGCCGGGATCCTGTGAGGGGAGAGAAGCCATGCGCACCATCGCTGAGATCGTGTCGTCCGCCCGGGCCATCGGGGAGACGCCGGAGTACCAAGAGCACGCCGCCCGACTGCGCGAACTGCACGCCGCCGCGCTCGAGCGGGACCGCGAGCGCGACTTCGCCGATCGGTGCCGGCGCGCCCACATTCCCCGGAGGCTCCTGCCGCTCCTCCGGGAGCCGCTCGAGACTCCCGCGCTGGTCGCCGTCCGGGACTGGCTGGGCACGCCGGCGGCCCATTGGTGCCTGGTGAGCTACGGGGATCGTGGGACCGGCAAGACCTTCGCCGCCGCCTGGGGCGCGTGGGTGACGCGCGGGCTCTACTCCGACGCCCAGGAGCTCGTCGCGCTCTCGACGTTCGACGCGTCGGCCTGGTCGGACCTCGCGACGGCGCCCTATCTCGCGATCGATGAGTGGGGCTGCGAGCGAGGCAACGCCTCGTCGGACGCGGCGATCTACGCCCTGCTGGACCGCCGCTACCGCGACGGCCGCCGGACCCTGATCGCGACTAACCTCGGCCCCAAGGAGTTCGCTGCCGCGCTCCCGGAGGCGTACCGCGACAGGCTCCTCGATCGGATCCGGCCAGCGTCCGGGTCGGCTGCGGCGCCTGCCCTCGGCGCCTCTCTTCGTCGGTCACCGGGGACGCCATGAGCCCCGAGACCCCGGACCAGCTCAGTCTGCTCGAGTGGCGCCCGCCGGTCCCGGCGCCCGACGCAGGCGAGCAATCGAAGCAGATCGCCAGGGTCGAGAGCGAGATCGGGCTCTGCGTCCTCGACTGGTGCCGCGCCCGCCTCGGCCTCGGCGCGCCACGGTTCCACGGCTCCGACCTGGCCGAGCACGTCAAGCGATCTTTCGGTGGCTCACCGGACTCGGCGTCGCGTATCCTGCGTCGGCTTCGCGGTGGCGGGCACATCGCCTACCGGGTGATCAAGCGCAGCGCGTCGCTCTACGAGCTGGATCGCGTGGGGCCGAGCAAGGAGGCGCGGTGATGCAGCACGACGACGCCATGGCGCGACTCCGTGCCGCGCTCGACCGGATCCGGGCGAGGGCCCACCATCAGCCAATCCCGGACGCTCACTCGCCGGCTCTCCCGGCGCCGACGACCACAAACCCGCCGCCGCGGCCCTGGTGCGAGACCGACCGTGAGCCCGGGGAGGAGGGATGATCGACCCCAACCGGCTGGCCCGCCAGCGCGTGGCGGTCGAACTCCGCGACGTCCCCAAGGGGCCCACGGTTCGCGCGCGCTGCGTCTCGTGTGGCGGCTTCGTTCAGCGACGCGTGCGCCGATGCCCGTCCTGTGTGCGCGCGCTCTCGCCGGCCGGGCTGCGCCACGCGACGCTGCCCGAGCTGCTGGAGTTGCACCGCGCGCTTGAAGTCGAGATCGCGCGCCGAGTGACGGCGCGGACGAAGAGGGCCGGATGAGCGGCCCCATCACCATCGTCGTCCCGGGGCGCCCGGTTCCGAAGGGTCGGCCGCGCTTCAGCGGCCGCGGCCGCAGGCCGCACACGCCCCCCAAGACCGCCGCCGCCGAGCGCAAGATCGCGCTCATCGCGCGCATCGCGGGCGCACGGCCGATCAATGGCCCCGTCAGCGTCCGCGCCATCTTCATCTTCGCGGACCGCCGCACCCGCGGCGACGTGGACAACCTCTCGAAGCTGGCGCTCGACGCGCTCAACGGCATCGCCTTCAAGGACGACCGCCAGGTGGTGCGCCTCTACGCGACGATCGCCGAGGGGCCCAAGCCGTTTACCGCCATCACCATCACCCCCGTCACCAAGGAGACCCCATGGGCGACCTGATCCCTGTGCTGCTCGCGTTCCTCGTCTCCCTCGGCGCCGGAGTCTGGCTCCTCGCGTCCATCCGGCGCGCGCTGGCCGAGGACGAGGCCGACCGCTACCTCCGCGAGAGCGACTACGACCCGACCATCTGGGCCAAGCGCGAGTTCCCGACGCGCTCACGCGAGACGCTGCCCGAGAGCAAGGTCATCAGGTCGATTCCGTGGAGGGGGCGCAAGTGACCGCCCTCATCGACACCCTCGGCGAGGCCCTGCCGCGCGAGATGGCCCGCGTCCGCGACGAGGCGCTCCCGCAGTACCTGGCGATCGGAGCGCCTGGTGCCATCGCCGCCGCCCTGATGCGCCGCGACCTAGACTACGCCGCGCAGGCGCTCGCGGAGAGCGACGTCATGGCGATGATTGTTGCCTACAAGGAGCTCAAAGGGTGGACGTCGTGACCAATCCCTCCCCGGCCCCCGTCATCCCCATTAGTATCGCCCTCAAGCGCGAGATCGCCCGCGTCCGCGATGAGGTGATCCCCTTCTACCCGTGCGCCGGGCTTTCGGGCGCGATCGAGGTCGATGTGATGCTCCTGGAACTGGAGGACGCCGACGCCGCGCTCGCCAGCGGAGACCCGGCGGCGATGACCTCCGCTTACCTGGATCTGAAGGCGTGGATGCTATGACCGACCACGGCTTCGTACCCGACCCTCCGCGCCTTCTCGGGCTCTACGCCGTGCCGGCCGAGAACAGGCACACCAACGACCTGATCGCGCTGGTCTGGCAGATCGGAACGCCGGACGGACACAAGATCGAGATCGAATACCGGCAGGCGCGCCGGGTGTCGGCGTTCGCGGTGTTTGAGGGAGCGACGGCGCTCGTGCGCGATGAGCTGCGGCGGCGCGGGATGCTCGACTACGGGGGCGACTGTGAGTGACCTCGCTCGCGGCATCGCCCTCGGCGCTGCGCTGGTCGGGCTGGCGTGGCTCGCGGTCTACGCCGACGCGCACCTCGACCCTGCGCCCGGGGCCGCCATCGCGCCTCCGGGCCGCATCGAGCGCGAGCTGGTGCTGACCGTCGCGTGTGACAAGCACGGCCCCGAGTTCTGGCGAGTCGAGGGCCCGCGGGTGGTGCGGTACAGGGCGACGACGGGCGGGAGGTAGCGTGTGGCTCTACGTGCCATCAGTCTCTTCTCCGGCGTCGGCGGACTCGATCTTGGACTCCGCGACGCTGGAGTCGCTCGAACGGTCTGCTACGTGGAGAGGGAAGCTCACGCTGCGGCGGTACTGGCTGCGCGCATGGCGGACGGTCGGCTGGATCCGGCGCCTGTCTGGTCTGACGTCGCCACCTTCGACGGTCGCCCTTGGCGTCGAAGCGTGGATCTCGTCGTTGGCGGATTCCCTTGTCAGGACATCAGCGTCGCCGGGAAGCAGGACGGCATCATCGACGGGATCCGCTCCGGGCTGTGGCGCGAGTACGCTCGGATCGTTCGCGAAGTGGGACCGCGCTACGTCTACGTGGAGAACGTCGGGAACCTTGTTCGACTCGGAGTCGAGGTCGTACTCGGGGGCCTGGCCGACCTGGGGTACGATGCGGAATGGGGCGTGTTTCGCGCGTCCGACGTTGGTGCGCCGCACAGACGGGAGCGGTTCTTCCTTCTGGCCGACGCCGGACGCCTCGGTGGCGCAGAACGGCGAGAGCCCCAGCACCCGGGAGGCGCGTCGAGCCCACCTGAAGGAGAAGCACGGGAACGGGAATGGGTGCGGGACGCCGCTCGCGATGGCGGCGAAGCTGTGGCCGACGCCGACCGCGACGGACCACAAGGGCGGCGGTCCGGGCCAGCGCAAGGGGTTGTTGAGCGAGGCGGTGGCTCTGTGGCCGACGCCGACCGTGGGCGACTCGGCGTCAACGGGGGGCCGGGACAAGTGCGGGCCGAAGACGCACTCCGGGACGAGCCTGACCGACGCCGTCCGGGCGCACGCGCTCCCTGGCCCCCGGGAAGAGACGACCACGACGGATGGCGTGATTACCTCGAGCGGCATCCGGGTCTTGAACCCGCCCTTTGTCGAGGCGCTTATGGGGTTCCCGCTCGGGTGGACCGACTGCGAGGTCTCGGAAACGCCGTCGTGCCCGACGTCGCCGGGCTCGCGTGGAGGGTGCTGATGGATCGGATGACGGGAGGCAGACCATGACCGAGGCGCAGACATTGGACGCCATCGATGCCGCGATCCGCGACCAGGGCGCTAGCCCTCCAGCGCTCGTCTACGTCGGGTCGCCGTACGCGGGGCGAGGCGAGACGCCTGGGGAGCGCAAGCGTGACCAGGAGCGGAACGTCCGGTTCGCCATCGACGCTGCGAGGGCCCTCGCAGCGCGCGGGTGGACTCCGATCCTCCCGCACCTGATGCTGCCGCGCTACCTCGACGATCGGGACTGGGAGCAACGCGGCCGCGGCACCAGGGCCGGGCTCAAGATCATGTCGATCTGCGACGCCGCGGTCTTCCTCGTGCCCCGGTGGCGCGATGGGCCATCGGATGGGATGCGAACGGAGATCGAGGAGTGGAAGGCGCGCAGTCGGAGCCCCCTGGTGTTCTGGGTTGGCTAGTCCCGGAGCCGCCCTAAGTGGATGCGCGGGCACACTCCCTGTTGGGTCGTATCGGAAAAACCCAGTAATTACGCCGCCGAAAGGCGAGCAGAAATACGCTTGACGGCACAACTGGCCGTGGTAGTCTGCGGGCAGTTGCGGCGCCAACCACCTGGGAGATACCGATGACCACCACGCCCCGCTCCATCCTCGACACCAGCCGCCTCGCCCCGCTCTACGCGCAGACCGCGCCGCTCCTCCACTGGACCGGCCACCAGATCGACCGCGCGTACCTCTACGTCGAGCTCAGCGGGAGGTTCCTCCGCGGGAGGATCACCGCCGATACGACTCCGTACGGCGATCTCGGCATCCCTGCGGCGGTCTACTCCGGCCGGGTCCATCGGTTCAGCGTCCCCGCCGAGATCAGGGGGCGCACCCTGGAGGCGCTGATCCGGCGGATCTCGCCCCTCCTCGAGCGCCTCGTCGTCGGGTCGGAGTGGGACCTCGACTCGGAGGGCGAGCGGCGCGGCACGCTGACCGAGGACGCCGCGGAGGCGCGGCAGGAGATCGAGGCCGAGATCGAGCGCCTCGACGAGACCGACGTGGTCGCGGTCTGGGAGGCCGGCGACTGGCTCCGCGAGACCCGGGGCGACCTCCTGGCGGCGCTGCGCGGCGGCGAGACCGCAGAGGCGCTGTGCGATCGGCTCACCGAGGAGGCCGCGGCCGACGACGTCGTCCTCGGCGCCCGCGACCTCGCCCGCTACGTCGGCGCGCTGGTGGCCGAGATCGAGGCCGAGTAACCCCGCCCGCGAGGAGAACGCCATGACCACCGAGACCCGCACCATCGCGCAGCAGATCAGCGACCGCTTCAAGAATGACGGGATGAACTTCGCGGCCCCCATCCTCCACGGCGAGACGCCGACCGACGATGACGAGCCCGGGATGATCCGCCTCGAGGACGTGTGCTCGGCCCTGGCGAGCCGGGAGCGCGGCGAGGAGTCGTCCAGGTGGCGCTTCGCGGACGGCTCCTCGATCGTCTACCACTCCTTCGCGTGGGACCTCGGCCTCGACGACGCGCCCGAGGACTGCTGGTGCTGGGCGGGCTGCAACCACGGCCGCCACTACGGCGACTGCCCGCACGCTGACCGCGACTAGTAGGCACAAGGAGAACGACATGACGACCAGGACCAAGAGGACCCTCACCATCGCGCAGCAGATCAGCGACCGCTTCAAGGCGGATGGCGGGAGGATCTCATGACCGGGTCAATCCAGCCGCTCCTTGAGCGCCTGGGCGCGTGCGAGGAGGCGCGCAAGTGGGCGGGGAAGCGAACCCTCGCACAGGCGTGGTCCGGGTGCCCGCGGGGCGACTGGCTGCTCTGGCTGGCGGCGCGCCTCGGGATCGATCGCCGGCTCGTGGTCCGCGCCACGGCCGAGTGCGCACGGCCGGCGCTCCGATATGTCCCCGAGGGCGAGACGCTTCCCGGCGCCGCGATCGAGACCGCGCTCGCCTGGTGCGACGGGCGGGCGACGATCGAGGAGGTGCGCGAGGCGGCGGCGGCGGCGCGGGCGGCGGAGGCATCGGTGTTCGCGGCGGCGTCGGCGGCGGCGGCGCGGGCGGCAT
>JAKAMV010000342.1 GCA_021812735.1 Chloroflexota bacterium
GTCAACAGGGCGCCGTGGGCCCAACCGAGCCGCAGGGCCTGTTCGGCCGACGCGCCGGTCAAAAGACCGTAGAATAACCCCGCCGCGAAGCCGTCTCCTCCGCCTACCCGGTCGTACACGTCCAGTTCACAGGTGGGGGATACGTAGTTCTTCCCGTCCAGGTAGAGCACGGCGCCCCAGGAATGGCGGTTGGTCGAATGGACCTCCCGTAGGGTGGTCGCCACAGCCTTGATATTCGGAAAATCCTTCAGAACGCTTTCCATCATGCCAAAGAAGGCGCTGGGGTCAAGTTTGCTTTTAGACTCCACTTCGGGCCCCTTTAATCCCAAGCCCTTCTGCAGATCCTCCTCGTTACCCACCAGGACGTCCACGTGGGCTACGATTTCCCGCAGGGTTGCGGACGCCTGCTGGGCCGCCTGGTCTGCCGAAAGGCCCTTGGCCGCCGCTCCCCCGGCCGCCATGAAGCCCGCGTCCGGGCGCGGGGCGGCATCCACCCGGTCCACGCCGTCCCGCGGCGTGGTCCGGCGCTTCCTGCCGTTCCTGCGGCCGGTCCGCGGCCGCCTGGCGCTGGGGATCGCCGCCGGTCTGGCCCAGGCCGTGCTGGCGTGGATCGCGCCATGGCCCCTCAAGGTCATCTTCGACAGCGTGCTCGGCTCCGCCCCGCTGCCCGCGGTCCTCGGGTTCCTGCCCGCCGCGCCCGACGCACGGCTGGCCGCGCTGTCGCTGATCATGGCCCTGGTCGCGGTGTCCCTCGGCGTCGCGACGTTCCTCTCCACGCTGTGGCTGGCGCAGGCGGGCCAGCGGCTCGTCTACGACGTGCGGGTGGCGCTGTTCCGCCACCTGCAGGCGCAGTCCCTCGCATTCCACAACACGCGGACGACCGGCGACCTGATGAGCCGCATCAGCGGCGACGCGCAGGCGCTCCAGTCGCTCATGATCGACGCCGTCCCGACGCTGCTCAACAACGTCCTCACGATGGCCGGGATCGCCGTGATCATGTTCCTGGTCGACTGGCGCTTCGCGCTCATCACGCTCGCCCTGGTGCCGGTGCTCCACGTCAGCGTGAAGCGCCTGATCGGCGGCCTCAAGGCGTCGGTCCGCCAGGCCCGGCGCCAGGAGGGCATCGCGTCCGGCGTGGCCCAGGAGGTGCTCACCTCCATCGCCGCCGTCCAGGTGTTCGGCCGCGAGGCCGACGAGGCGAGCCGGTTCGCCGGCGCCACCGCGGACGGCCTCGCCGCGACGCAGCGCGCGATCGCGATGCAGTCGGGCCTGACCACGATCGCCGGCGCGATCATGGCCCTGGGCACGGTGCCGGTCGTCTGGATCGGCGCGCTTGCGATCCTCCAGGGGCAGATCACCATCGGCGAGCTGCTCCTGTTCACGGCCTACCTGCGGGCGACCTACACCCCGATCCGCCAGATCGCCAAGCTCGCCATCGTGATCGGCCAGGGCCTCGCCGCGGCCGAGCGGATCGCGGAGATCCTCGACACGCGGGACGAGGTGGCCGAGCGGCCGGGCGCGCAGGCGCCCGCGCCCGGGCCCGGGGCCCTGCGCTTCGAGCACGTGACGTTCCGCTACCCGAGCGGGCGGACGGCCCTGCTCGACGTGGACCTGGAGGTCCCCGCCGGGTCGCGCCTCGCGATCGTCGGGGCGACCGGGTCCGGCAAGAGCACGCTGGTCCGCATGATCCCCCGCTTCTACGACCCGACCGGCGGCTGCGTCCGGCTCGACGGCGTCGACATCCGCGACCTCACCCTGGCCGGCCTGCGCAGCGCGGTGGCCGTCGTCACCCAGGAGCCGTACATCTTCCGGGGCACCGTCTGGGAGAACATCGCGTACGGCGCCTCGGGGCCCGCCCTGAGCCGCGACGCGGCGATCGCGGCGGCGCGCGCCGCCGGGGTAGACGCGGTGCTGGAGCGGCTGGCCGCGGGCTACGACACCGCGGTGTCCGAGCGCGGCTCGACCCTGTCGGGCGGCCAGCGCCAGTGCATCTCGGTGGCGCGCGCGATGGCGCGCGACCCGCGTGTGCTCGTCCTCGACGAGCCGACCACGGGGCTCGACGCCGAGGCCGAGGGCCTCGTCCTGGCCGCGCTCGAGCGGCTCAGCCGGGGCCGCACCACGATCATCGTGAGCCACCAGCTGGGCGCGGTCCACGACGCCGACCAGATCGTCCGGTTCGACCACGGCCGCGTCGTGGAGCGCGGCACGAGCAGCGAGCTCCTGGCGGCGCGCGCCGGGTACTGGCGCCTCCACACCGCCCAGGCCAGTCGGCTGGCGACCGCCCAGGCCGGCACCCCCCTCGTCCGCTTCCCCGGAGGAACCCGATGAACCTGCACCCCACCGCCGTCCGACCGACAACACTGTGCGTGGTCGGCGCGGGCTATGTCGGCCTCACCGCCGCCGCCTGCCTCGCCGAGTCCGGCCACACGGTGACCTGCCTCGAGGCCGCGCCCCGTCGGCTCGCCATGCTCGAGGCGGGCCAGATGCCGATCTACGAGCCGGGCCTGGCCGAGATCGTCGAGCGCAACCGCGCGGCCGGCCGCCTGCGGTTCACGGCCGACGTCGCCGAGGCCCTCGCCGGCGCCCGCCACGCGCTGCTGTGCGTGGGCACGCCGCCCCGCGACGACGGGACCCCTGACCTCACCCAGATCTCCCGCGCCGCGCGCCAGCTCGCGGCCGAGGCCGGCGACGACCTGGTGCTGATCGTCAAGAGCACCGTGCCCCCCGGCTCGTGCGAGGCCCTCGAGATCCTGGCCTCGGACGCCGCAGCGCCGGGCGTCAGGGTCCGCGTCGCGTCCAACCCGGAGTTCCTCCGCGAGAGCCGGGCGGTGGCGGACTTCTTCGCCCCCGACCGGATCGTGGTGGGCGTCGATGACCCGGAGCTCGGTCGCGAGATCGCCGACCTGTACCCGGCGGGGTCGCCCGTCCTGGTCTGCGACCGCCGCAGCGCCGAGCTGGTCAAGTACGCCGCGAACACGTTCCTCGCCGTCAAGATCTCGTTCGCGAACGAGGTGGCGGGCCTGTGCGAGCGCCTCGGCGCCGACGCCGGCCCGGTGCTCGACGGCGTCGGCCTGGACGCCCGCATCGGCGGGGCGTTCCTCGGCCCGGGGCCGGGCTTCGGCGGCTCCTGCCTGCCCAAGGACCTGTCCGGGTTCCTCGCGACCGCGGCGTCGCTGGGCTACGAGGCGCCGGTTGCGGCGGCCGCCCTGGAGGTGAACCGCCGCGCGGCGGCCACCGTGGTCGACAAGCTGGAGCACGCGCTCGACGGGCTGCGCGGCCGACGCGTCGCCGTCCTCGGGCTTGCCTTCAAGCCGGGCACCGACGACACCCGCGACTCGCCCGGCGTCGCCCTGGTGCGCGAGCTGGTGGGCCGCGGCGCCATCGTGGCGGCCCACGACCCGATGGCGGTTGTCCCCGCGCTCCCCGCCGAGGTCGCCGACGACCCGTACACGGCGGCGCTCGGCGCCGAGGGGCTGGTGGTCGCGACCGGATGGCAGGAGTTCACCGGGATCGACCCCCGCGCGATGCGCGACGCGATGATCGGCTCGGCCGTCGTCGACGCGGCAGGCGTCCTGCCGGCCGACGCGTGGCGCGCCGCCGGGTACAGCGTCTACGGGATCGGGTGGGGCCTGCCGAGCAGCCTCCACCCGGTGATCTGGCAGGCGCTCAACTGGGCGGTCCCCGCGGGCAGCGGGATCCTCGCCGCGTGAGGCGGGCGCCCGGCCGCCGCAGCCGAGTCAGGGCTGCGGCCGGGTGCTAGGCTCGCGCCGATGAGCGGCGCACGCGTGGTGCCGCCGCGGCCCCGACCGCGGCGGCTGCTGCAACGGCTGTGGTCCGACCGCAGCCTCGGCGGCCGGCTGATGCTCGTCAACGGCCTGGTCCTGGCGATCGCCATGGCGGCCGTGCTCCTGGTCGTGACGACGCTGTTCGCGCGCCAGTCGGTGGGGCTCATCGACTCGGGCCTCTCGGACGACATCCACGAGTTCAAGACGGCCGCCCTGGCCCGGCCGGCAAGCCAGACGCTGGACGCGTTCGCCGCCGACTACCTCGCTCGCCAGCCGTTCGAGCTGGGCACCGCCATGGTCGTGCAGGTCGCGGGCGGGACCGTCCGGGGCAGCCCGGGCTCGGCGGCCCTGCGCTCCGACCCCCAGGTGGCGGCCTGGCTGGCGTCGCCGCCGGCGGTGGGGACGCCCATGGACCTCACCCTCGGGTCGGCGAGCTACCGGGTGCGGGTGAGCCCGCTCGCTCCGGGGGCCGGCGGGACGGGCGCCGTCATCTCCGCCACCGACCTCGCGGCGGTCCGGAACGAGGGGTCGCAGGTGCTGCTGCTCACGGCCGCCGAGGCCGGCTTCGCGGTGCTGCTGTCCCTGCTGACGACCTGGCTGGTCCTGCGCGCAGTGCTCGGCGTGGTGGGCGAAGTCACCCGGACAGCCAGCTCGATCACCAGCGCCAGCCCCGGCCAGCGCCTCGAGGAGCGTCGGGCGAACGACGAGATCGGGCGGCTGGTCGGGACGTTCAACGCGATGCTGGCGAGGCTCGAGGCTGCGTCGCAGGTGCAGCGACAGCTGCTGTCCGACGTGTCGCACCAGCTCCGGACGCCCCTGACCGTGATGCGCGGCCACCTCGAGGTGGCCCGCCGCACGGGCCTCGAGGACCCGGCCGAGGCGCGCGAGACGATCGACCTCGTCCTCGACGAGCTCGCCCACGCAAGCGTCCTGGTGGACCGGGTCCTGGAGCTCGGCCGGTCGCTCGAGCCCGACTTCATCCGCCCCGAGCCCGTGGACCTGCGCTCGCTGCTCGCGGACGTGCTGGCTGCGGGCCGGGCGCTCGCACCGCGGCGCTGGTCACTGGGCCCGGTGCCGGACCTGGTCGTCCTCGTGGACCGCGAGAAGACCCGCGGCGCGCTGCTCAACCTCGTCGACAACTCGGTCAAGGCGACCGGCGCGGACGACGCCATCACGGTCAGCGCGGAGGAGGGCCCCGGCGCCGCCGTGTCGCTGGTCGTGCGCGACACGGGGGTCGGCATCCCGGCCGAGCTCCACGATCGGATCATGCGGCGCTTCGACCGGGGCTCGCGGATGGACGACGGCGGCTCCGGGCTCGGCCTCGCGATCGTCACGACCGTGGCCGAGGCGCACGGCGGGCACGTCACCATCGAGAGCGCGGCGGGGGCAGGCTGCACGGTGCGGATCGTCCTGCCCCCCAGCCGCGTCGAGCGGACCACGCCCCCCAAGGACACCGCCATCGAGGGGCCGGAGGTGCTTCGGTGAACATCCTGATCGTCGAGGACGACCGACGGATCAGCGCGTTCCTGGTCAAGGGGCTCCGCGCGGAGGGGTACGCAACCACGGCCGCGTTCGACGGCGACGAGGCGCGCGAGCTGGTGGAGCTCACGGGCGCCGACCTCGATCTGGTGCTGCTCGACCTCGGCCTGCCGGGGACCAGCGGGCGGGGCCTGCTCGAGCTGCTCCGGGCGCGCCACCCGGGCGTCCCGGTGCTCATCCTCACCGCCCGCGACGATCTCGAGAGCAAGGTCCGCGGCCTCGACGCGGGGGCGGCCGACTACATCACCAAGCCGTTCGCGTTCGAGGAGCTGCTCGCCCGGATGCGGGCCGCACTGCGCACCCGCGACCAGGCGATGTCGAACCAGCTCGAGGCGGGCGACCTGCGGCTCGACCTGCTGACCAAGGTGGCGTGGCGGGCGGGCCGGCGGATCGACCTGTCGGTGCGCGAGTGGGCGCTCCTCGAGTTCTTCATGCGCCACCCCGAGCAGGTGCTGTCGCGGGTCCAGATCCTCAACCACGTGTGGGACATGGACTTCGACGCCGGCAGCAACGTCGTGGACGTGTACGTGGGGTACCTGCGCCGCAAGATCAACGGCCCGGGCCAGCAGGCGCTGCTCCAGACCGTCCGCGGTGCCGGCTACCGGCTGCTGCCACCGGAGCCGGACCGCTGACCGCCGTCAGGCTGTCCGCCGACCGCTCGTCAGGCTGCTGCGCTGCTGGCGTCCCGGAGCCAATCGACTTCGCGCCGGTAGCCGTCGCGGAACGACGTGCGGGGGGCGAAGCCGAGGAGCTCCCTCGCCCGCGTGGCGTCCGCCGCCGTGTGGCGCACATCGCCGCGGGCGAACGGCTCGGCCCGGATCTGCAGCGGGTGGCCGACCAGCTCCTCGAGGAGGGCGAACACCTCGAGCAGGGTGACCCGCGAGCCGCCGCCGACATTGACGGCGAGGCCGGCCGCCGGGGCGTCCGCGGCCAGGCGCGTGGCGTCGACGATGTCGTCGACGTAGGTAAAGTCGCGGCTCTGCGTCCCGTCGCCGAGCAGCTGGATCGGACGGCCGGCGAGGGCGGCCTCGGCGAAGCGCCGGAGCCCCATGTCGGGCCGCTGGCCGGGGCCGTACACGGTGAAGTAGCGCAGGGCGACGGTCTCGAGCGCCTCGCCGTTGGCCGCCAGGCAGAGCCGCTCGGCCGCGAGCTTCGAGGTGCCGTACGGGGAGATCGGCGCGGGCGTGCCGGTCTCGCGGAGGGGCAGCGGCGCGTCGCCGTACACCGACGACGTCGAGGCGTAGACCAGCCGGCGGACCGCGGGCGCGGCGAGGCAGGCCTCGAGCAGCCGGCGCGTCGCGTCGACGTTGTCGTGCCAGTACAGGTCCCGGAGTTCGAAGCTGGGGCGCACGCCCGGGCGGCCGGCCAGGTGGAACACGGCCTCGACGTCCCGGAGCAGCGGCTCGAGGGGCAGGTCCACGAGGTCGCCGGTCACGTGCGTGTAGCGCGCCTGGCGGCGCAGGGCGGCCGTCCGGGCGTGCTTCTCGGCGACGTCGTAGGTGGTCGTGTAGGCGTCGACCCCGATCACCGCGTGGCCGTCGGCGAGCAGGCTGTGCGCGAGGCGCGAGCCGATGAACCCGGCGGCGCCGGTGACGAGGAAGGTCCGCGCGCCCGGTCGGGCGGGATGCGCGGTCGCGAGAGCGGGGGGTTCGGAGTGCATGGCCCGAGCGTGGCATCGGCCGGTGTGGCCGCGATGAGCGGCCGGTGAGAACCCTCTTATCCCAGTCGCGGCGACGACACGCTCGACACGCTGCGACCAACCCCTTGACCAGCGGCCCCACTTCGTGGACTATATGCATCTGTCCGGCGTCGCCGGACTACAGCACCCATATCCGGCCCAGTCCTCGGAACTCCTTCTCCTCGCCGCAGCGCGGGTCACCAGGAACCCGCTCGAATGGCCGGAGCAAGGAGTTTTTCGTTCATGACCATGGACCGCACCCTGACCTGCAGCGACTGTCGGTCGGAGTTCACCTTCACTGCCAGCGAGCAGGACTTCTACGCGGAGAAGGGCTTCTCGGAGCCCCGCCGCTGCCCCTCGTGCCGAGCGGCCAAGAAGGCGGCCCGCGATGGCGGGTCGTCCTACGGCGGGTCGTCCTACGGCGGGTCGTCCTACGGCGGGTCGTCCTACGGGTCCGGCCGCTCGTCCCACAGCTCCGGCCCGCGCGAGATGTTCTCCGCGACCTGCTCGAGCTGCGGCCGCGAGGCGAAGGTTCCCTTCCAGCCCACCAGCGGCAAGCCCGTCTACTGCTCGGACTGCTTCCGCAGCCGGTAACGCACGGCACGCGCCACACGGCCCCCGGGTTCGACGCCCGCGGGCCGTCGTGCGGCCGCAGCGGGCATCGGGGGGTCCTTGTCGATCCCCCGATCCCCGATTTCGCACAGCGCTCGCGGACAAATGCGCTAGACTTGCGCCTTCGCGCTCGACGGACGCTCCGGTCTGCGTCCGCGGCCCCGGCCGCCAGATCTCGATCCACGTTCTGCCCTGACCGGGCCCCGCATCTGCGGGAGGGCCCTCAGGAGCACACCGCTTCATGACTTTCGACAGCCTCGGGCTGGCGCCCGACTTCCTGCGCGCCGTCGCCGACGAGGGCTACACTGAGCCCACGCCCGTCCAGCGCCAGGCCATCCCGCTCGTCCTCGCCGGCCGCGACCTGCTCGCCGCCGCCCAGACGGGCACCGGCAAGACGGCGGCCTTCGTCCTGCCCATGCTCCAGCGCCTGAGCGAGACCGACCCGGACGCCGGGGTTGCCCGCTCGGCCCACGCGAAGCCCGTGCGCCCGCCCGTTCGCGCGCTCGTCCTCACGCCGACGCGCGAGCTGGCGATCCAGGTGGAGGAGAGCGTGCGCACGTACGGCAGCCGCCGCCCCGCCCGCTCGGTCGCGATCTACGGCGGGGTGGGCTTCAACCCCCAGGCCAGCGCCCTGCGCAGGGGCGTCCCCATCGTGGTCGCCACGCCCGGCCGTCTGCTGGACCACGTCGCCCAGCAGACGATCGACCTCTCGCGGGTCGAGATCCTCATCCTCGACGAGGCGGACCGCATGCTCGACATGGGCTTCATCCGCGACATCCGACGGGTGCTCGCGCTGCTGCCCACCCGGCGCCAGAGCCTGCTCTTCTCGGCCACCTTCTCGGACGACATCCGCGAGCTGGCCGAGGGCCTCCTGATCGACCCGGCCACGGTGGACGTGGCGCCGCGCAACACGGCCGCCGAGCTCGTGGACCAGCTGGTCATCCCGGTGGACCGCGAGCGCAAGCGCGACCTGCTCACCCACCTCGTGGGCTCGGGGCGGATCTCGCAGGCGCTGGTGTTCGCGCGGACCAAGCACGGGGCGAACCGCCTCGCCGACCAGCTCGTGCGCGACGGCATCGCCGCGGCGGCCATCCACGGCAACAAGAGCCAGTCGCAGCGCATCCGCGCGCTGGACGACTTCAAGGCCGGGCGCGTCGGGATCCTCGTCGCGACCGACATCGCCGCCCGGGGCATCGACATCGAAGCCCTCCCCCACGTCGTCAACTACGAGCTGCCGATGGTCGCATCGGACTACGTGCACCGGATCGGCCGCACGGGCCGGGCGGGCGTCGGGGGCCGGGCGATCTCGCTCGTGTGCGTGGACGAGGCGGTGCTGCTCCGCGACATCCAGCGCCTGCTCCGGAGGCCGTTGCCGTCGGAGGTCATCCCCGGGTTCGAGCCGGACCGCTCGGTTCGCGCCGAGCCCATTCGCACCCGCTCCGGTGAGCCAGGCCATCGCCAGCCAGACCCGAGGCGCCGCGCCTCGACCCCACGCCGCAGCGGCGGGCCGGCGCCCGCCCGGCCCGCCGCCCCTCGGGGCGA
>JAKAMV010000343.1 GCA_021812735.1 Chloroflexota bacterium
GCGCGGGCGTTGCGCTCGGCGGCGGCCGCGGCCAGGGCGGCGACCTCCTCGGCCGTGGCGGTGCCGGACGACACCAGCTGCGCCCTGAACGTCTCGATCGGGTCCACCGCGCGCCACGCCGACTCCTCGTCGCGGGTCCGGTACTCGTTGCGCGGGTCCGACAGCGAGTGGCCGTAGTAGCGGTACGTGGACGCCTCGATGAGCACGGGGCCCTCGCCGCGGCGGCACAGCTCCGCGGCGCGGGCCACGGCGTCGCGGACGGCCAGCACGTCCATGCCGTTGACGACCTCGGCGTGCATGTTCCCGTCGGCGAAGCCCGCGGCGCGCTGGGCGAGGTGCCGGACGCCCATCACCTCGTCGTCAGTCCGGTGGGTCATCCCGTAGTGGTTGTTCTGGATGAAGAAGATCACCGGCAGGCCGTACGGCTTGTCGCCGGCGTAGTGGTTGGTCCACTGGCGCTGCGCCGCCCAGTTGAGCGACTCGAGCACGACGCCGTTCGCGTACGCGCCGTCGCCCGCGAAGCAGCACACCACGCCGTCCGACTCCTGGTAGCGGCGGGCCATCGCGGCGCCGGTGGCGATCGGGACCGACCCGCCGACGATCGCGTTGGCGCCAAGGTTGCCGGTGGCGAAGTCGCCGATGTGCATGCCGCCGCCGCGGCCGCGGCAGTAGCCCTCGTCCTTGCCGAACAGCTCGGCGATGACCCGGTAGACGTGCTCCTCGAGGGCGGCCGCGAGCAGCGCCTCGCGCGTGCCGTCCTGCCGGCCCAGCCGGGTCCGGAGCTGGTCCGCCGACATCTTGCGGATGCCGGAGAACCCCTTCGCGATCGCGTCGCCGTGGCCTCGGTGGGACGACGTCACGTTGTCGGCGAGCCGGAGCACTGAGCTCGCCCCGACCGCGGACGCCTCCTGGCCGATCGACACGTGCGTGGGGCCGCGGTAGTCGTAGCCGGGGAGCGGCTCGTAGCCCCCGCCGCCCCGGAGGCGGACGATCATCTCCTCCATCTCGCGGATGGCGAGCATGTCGTCGAGCAGGTCGAGGGCGCCCGCCTTGTCCAGGCGCCCGGCCGCGACCTCGGACGAGAGGTCGCCCGCGTACGTGAATCCCCGGACCGACCCGAGCCCGTCCTCGAACGGCGTGAAGTCCGGGCGGGCGTCGCTGCGGAAGACGATGGACGGGTCGGGCTGGATGTCGGTGGTCACGATGGCGGGTCTCCTGGGCTCGGCGGTCGGGGGCAGCTCGTCACTGTGCGCCCGAGGCGGGGGAAGGCGGGTTGCTGTTGGGATGGACAACGATCTTGGCGCCGATTCGCCGGGCGGCGGTCAGCATCGCGGTGTTGGCGTCGGCGATCCCGTAGGCCCCTGATACCAGCGTCTCGGGCCGGAGCCGGGGGGCCAGCGCGATGGCCTCGGGAAAGACGCGGTTCATCCGCCGCGAGAGGCGCAGGTCGAGGCCCTTGCGCCGGGCGGTCGCCACCGGGATCCGCACCGCATCGCCGGCCGGGATCCCGGCGATCACGACGCGCGAGCCGGGCTTGACGAGCTCCACGGCCGTGCGGATGGCGTCCTCGTCGCCGGCGATCTCGATCGCGGTGTCGACATGGCCTCCGGGCAGGGCGTCGCGCAGCGCACCGCGCTCGCTGCCGCCCGCCACGAGCGCCGCCGTCGCGCCCTCCGCCGCAGCGGCCGCCACGCGCTCGGCGATCCGGTCGGTGGCGACGACGCGCGACGCACCCGACGCGAGGGCGAGGCGGATCAGCAGCAGCCCGATCGGTCCCGCGCCGAGCACGCCCACGGTGTCGCCCGGCCGGAGCTGCGCCAGCCGGAGGGCGTGGATCGCCACGCCGAGGGGCTCGAGCATCGCCCCCGCATCGTCGCCGATCGTGTCCGGCAGCGGCACGAGGTGGCTCTCGGGCCATGCGAGCCACTGGCGCATCGCCCCGTCGGTGATGCTGTGGCCCAGGAAGCGGACGTCCGGGCACAGGTGCGGGAGGCCCCGCGCGCAGGTGCTGCACCGGCCGCAGGCCAGGCTCGGGTCGATCGCCACTCGCTGCCCAGCCCGCGGCCCGCTCTCGATCACGCCCGAGGCCTCGTGTCCCAGCACGAGCGGGTGCGTGAGGGCGGCGTCACCGATGGCGGACTCCTCGAACCAGTGGAGGTCCGACCCGCAGATCCCGACCGCCGACACCCGGACCAGCGCCTCCCCGGTTCCCGGCTCGGGCGCCGGCTCCTCCGAGACGCGGAGGTCCCCGGGGCCGTAGAGCCGTGCCACCCTCACGCGCCGGCCCTCGCGAGCAGCTCCGCCTCGGCCTCGGCGTTCCAGCGCCCGTCGCGGAGCTTGGCCGCGACCGTCGGGAAGCGCTCGGGGAGTTCAGACAGGCGGACGAGGCCGAGGTCGTGGAGCGTCGGGTACACGACGATCTTGCCGCCCGAGGAGCGGGCCTCGACGGCCGCGAGCGCGCCGCCGACGCCCTCCATGCCGCAGACGGCGTCGAGCGAGACGTTGGTGTCCAGGAGCCCGTCCTCGAGCCGGCCGAGCACGGCCTGCATGTCCGCGATCTCGGAGCCGGACGTCCCGAACAGGTACAGCCCGCGGCCGATCACGACGTTGAGGTCGAGTGCTGCGCGCGTGCCAACTGCGAAGCCCGCGAAGAGGTTGAGGCGCGCGCCCTGGGCGGCCATCGCGACCGCCTGCACGACGAGCTGGGGAGCGGGGACCATGACGCCGACGTACGTCGCCCAGCCGTTGGCCGGCGGCGTCAGCCGGCTGTTGACGAACTCGGCCTCGACGCCGCCGGCCTCGGCCAGGGGCCCGGCGACCTCGGCCAGGTGCGCGAGGCGGGCGTCGTCGATGTCGATGGCGCTGACGCGAAGGCCCGTGCGGCCGATCGTCGCCGCGCGGATCGTGTGCATGAAGCCCATAGGCCCCGCGGCGCCGACGATCGCGACCGTGTCGCCGTCGCGCAGCTCGCCTGTCGGGGGGATTCGGGCGTACCCGTCGTCGGCGCTCGTGCTCGTCGTGCCCGTGAAGCGGATGGGGTCGTAGTGGATCCGCCCGACGTCGACGGCGACGTCGCGGTCGACACGCGCTCCGCCGAGCACGACGTCGAGGACCCCGCCGGGGGCGAGCAGCTCCTGGAGCGCCTCGATCCGGCCGGCACTCGCGCCGGCGTAGACGATGTCGTCGAAGCGCGCGTCGCTGAGGGCGTCGAGCGAGGCATCGTCGACGGGGTCCAGGCGCACGACCTGAGCGGGAGGCGCGGCCTCGAGGAGGGGATCGAGCCCGGTCACGACGGCACCCGCCTCCACGACCACCAGCAGCCGGCCGCCGGTCCTGAGCGTCCGCCGCTCCCGGGTGGAGTACGACTTCTCGACGCACGCCCACGGCTCCAGCAGCGCCACCGCCGATCCGGAGGGACCATCCGCCACGGGGATCAGGAAGCGCTCGCCGGTGGCCGGGTCGAGGATCATCCGCTCGTCCAGCAGCACGTACTCCTGGAGCCCGCCCTCGAAGTTGTAGCCGAACGCGGCGTTGGCGCCCCTCGTGGGGAGATGCCGGTAGTCGGTCTGAACCAGCACGCGCTCGCCGACACGGTGGTGCTCGACCCCAGCGCCCACCGCCACGATCCTGGCGCAGCACTCGTGGCCGGGCGTGCCCGGCTGCTCGTCGGGGGTGTAGGAGGGGATCTCTGCGAGCACGGTCTCGGGCAGGCCGGAGAGGACCGGGCCCTTGCGCGGGTGCCTCGTCCAGGCGTGCAGCAGCTTGGTGTCCGAGAAGCAGATCCCGTTCGCCTCCACCCTGAGCACCAGCTGGGTTGGGCCGGGAACCGGCACGGGCTTGGCCGGGTTGTGGACCATCGCACCGGGGCCGGTGAACTGGATCGCGTGCTGGGTGGCGGGCAGGTGGGTCACGGCGAGGCCTTCAGCGGGCGTGGTCACGAGAGCATCACCTGGCCGCCGGTGACGGGCAGGGCCTGGCCGGTCTCGTACTGCTGCGCGACGAGGTAGAGCAGCGCCTCGAGCACGTCGGCGGGAGTGCAGCCCCGGCCCATCGGGACCTTCGCCTCGTACGCGCGGCGGACGTCCTCCACCGTCTGCGCCCCGGGGACCTTGCCCTCGCGCAGGTACTGCACGAACAGCCCGTTGACCGGGTCGCTCCACAGCGGCCCGTCGAGGAAGTTGCCGGGGCAGACGGCATTCACCTTGATGCCGTCCCCGACGAGCTCGAGCGCGAACGACTGCGTCAGCCCGATCCCGCCGAACTTCGAGCCCGCATAGGCGGCATTGCGCGACGACCCCACGAGGCCGGACTTGGAGTTGACCTCGACGATGTCGCCCCACCAGCCGCGGTTCGCCGCGTGCTGCCGGGCCATGATCGGCGCCGCGTGCTTGACCAGCAGGAAGTAGCCCCGGTAGTTGACGCGCGTCACGAGGTCGAAGTCGGCAGCGGACTGCGTCGTCACCGCCCCGGCGCGCAGCACGCCGGCGTTCGAGACCACGATGTCCAGGCCGCCGAACCGGCGGACGGCGGCGTCGATGCCGGCGGCCACGCTGGCCTCGTCGGTCACGTCCATCGGGATGGCGACGGCGCGGCCCGGGCCGTACCGGGCCTCCAGCCGTTCGGCGTTGGACTGGGCGAGCGGGCCGTTGAGGTCGGCCAGCACCACGTGGGCACCCTGGGCCACGAGGCCCTCGGCGATTCCCAACCCGAACCCCTGCGCAGCGCCGGTCACCACGGCGACCCGGTCGCCGACACGGCCGCCACCGCCTGTCCCTGCCGCAACCTGCTTGCGGTAGGCCTCCGCCTCCCACTGCTCGATGAACCGCCGCTCGGCTTCGCCCAGGTGGTGGATGCCGCCCAGCCGGAGAGCGCCCTCGGCGACCCTGAGCATGTCCAGGTAGACGTGGCGCGCCGTGTCAGCCTGGGCCCACGAGTCGCCCACCGCGAACAGGCCGAGGCCCGGCACGACCACCACGAGGGGCGCGATGCCGTGGGTCGACTCGTGCGCCGCGATCCGGCTCAGGGCGTGCGCGGCGAGCCCGTCCAAGGGAACGCCGTCGATGTCGAGCAGCAGCGGAAACGACCCGGTGTAGACGATCTGGTCCGGGATCAGCGGGCCGCCGACCACGAAGGCGCGTCCCTCCGGGCTCCGGGTGAACGAGGCCGCGAGCGAGGCGTCGTCGAACACCACCACGCGCCGGCGGGCCGGCGACAGACCGGCGCGGAGGGCTGGCGCGAGCTCGGCGACGGCTCGGCCGGCGGTCGCCTCCTCGAGCGGCGCCGGCGCAGCACCCGGCGCCCCAGCCGAGGCGAGCGCCTCCCCGATCACGCGGGTCAGCCATGCCGTCTGGCCCTCGATCTCGGCGGCGGTCTCGCCGGCCACGATCAGCCCGTGGTTGGCGAGCAGGGTGATCGCCGGCGCCCGGCCGCCGGTCCGTGCCTCGTGGGCGCGTCTGGCGTCCAGGATGGCGTGGGCGAGCGGGAGGCCGGGGTCCGTGTAGGGCACCCAGACGACCCGGTCGCCGAAGAGGCGCGCCGCGAGCGCCCCCCCGTCGGCACTGCACGTCACCGCGTTGACGGCGATGGGGTGCGTGTGGAGGACGTACCGCTCCGGCAGGAGGGCGTGGAACAGGAGCTCCACACTCGGGCGGCGACCCTTCGCGTGCCCCATCCGCGCCTCGGCGGCTGCGGCCATGACCGGGTCCGCGTCGGCCGGCAGTGTCGCGGGATCCTGCGCGAGGAGTTCCACGAGCACTGTGCGGTCGAGGGGCACGAGGTCCTCGGCGCCCAGCGTGGCGAGCGGGACGCCGGACGGCTTGATCCAGAGCACGTCCCCGTCCTTCACCGACGAGTTGCCGCCGCCAGCGCGCGAGAAGGCCGGATCGGCGCCGAACCGGTTGGAGAGGTCGATCAGCGCGGCGACCCCGGCGACGTTCGGCGCGAGCGGGGGGAAGGGAGAGCCGGGGGGGTTCACGCCGGTCCGCTCCTCGATTCGATGACGTCGGCTCCGATCTCGGCGAATCGCCGGATCCATGATTCCGGATCCCCGGGCCCGCGTCGACCCTCCGAGTCCACGAACCCCGGTCTGCCGGCAGCCCGCTCCGCCTGGTGCCCAGCGACTACGCACGCGCCCTCGTAGAAGGCCGCGCGCGCGTCCTCGGACAGGGCCGCACCGCCACGGGCCCGCGGCTCGAGCGGGACGCGCTCGAGCGTGTTGTGCTCGGTGCCGGCTGTCACGACGATACCGGCCGAGCGGAAGGCGTGGACGTAGGCGTCGACGATGGCGGGCGCGTTCCGGCCCGGGATGAGCTCTGCGGCGTGGAACCCGAGATCGCGCAGCCTGACCGCCAGATCGGCAGGCGGGTCCTCGAACGGGCAGACCGGCGAGGCGCCGTCGCCGAGCGTCGGGTACGCGGGGATGCCGTCCCACTCGAGGACCAGGCGGACCCCGTCCTCGAACGACATGGGCGTCTCCTCGACGAACGCGGGCCCGCCAGCCTTCATGAGACGGGAGCGGATCTCGCCCTGCGTGCCGACGGCATCATCGGGCGCCGCCGAGGGCAGGGCGCCGTAGACCGCCTCGAGCCGGACGGCGCGGTCGCCGACCGCGACCGAGTCGAACAGCGCTCGCTGGAATGCCAGGGCGAGGTGGCGCTCCTGGAGCACCACCCAGTCGAGTGGGACGCCCACGCTCGCCGCGACGCCGGCCGCGATCATGGTGTCATCGAGGTCCACGGCCATCCCGCCGCGCGCGAAGCAGTCTCGCAGCAGCACGACCATGCGCGCGGCGCGGGCGGTGTTGGCGCTGCGGGCCGACGCCTCGATCCGGGAGGCCTCAGGGGTTGGCACCCGGAAGGGGTTGACACCCTTTCCGCAGAGGTACATGCGCCCCGGGTTGGAGGGGTCGTTGACCCTCATCCCCGCCGCCCGGAGCGGCTCGATCACGGTGATGTACTCGAGCCCGAACAGGGGCACGACTCCAGCGGCGGCGGCCGCGTCGGAGAACCGGCGGTACACCCGGTGGTCGTGGAAGTTGGACACGCCGAGCACGCGCACCCCCTCGCGCGCGGCCGCCGCGACCGCGTCCTCGGCATCAGCGAACGCGGAGAAGTTGGGAGGCACGTGGACGTGGGCGTTGGCCACGACCCGCGGCCCGGGTGCCGCCGTCGCCGCCTCGCTCATGCCAGGTCCGTCTCGATTCCGAACGCCTCGACCACCGAGCGCAGCTGGTCGTCCGTGAGGCGCTCACCCCGGCCGCCGGCGACGACGTCCATGTACTCGTAGCGGGCGCCTGCCTCGGCGTACTCGATCCGGTCCACGGCCCTGGTCACCGAGATGTCCGAGCGCGCCATGACGCCATGCTTGGCCCAGACGTCGATCCGATGGGTGCGCAGGCTCTCCACGTTGGCGGCCATCAGCGCCGCGGAGCCGGGGATCATGAACGGCAGCACGCCGATCCCGCGCGGCAGCTGGACGATGGTCTCGGGCTCCCAGCGCATCACGCGGGCATTGAAGTACGCCTCCTCCTGATACGCCGGGATATGCGACAGGTACGTGATGTGCGGTGGCTGGGCGTGGACGACCGCGTGGAAGTTGGTCCCCGTCCGCGCCACGACGTCCTCGTGGACGGCGAGGTGCGAGTTCCACTCCGACGTCAGGCGCTCGAACAGCCGGGTCGGGGCTGTGTGCAGGGTGCCGGTCGCGCCGCCGCCGGCGACAACCACGGCGCCCAGGCTCGCCGTCGCGTTGCCCGCCAGGTCGCGGAGCCGGCGGCCCGAGCCCGTCACGATCACCGTGCAGCCGGCGAGGTGCGGGGCCGGCACGGGCAGGGCGATCGGCTCGGCGTTCGGGAACCGGCGTCGAACCTCGATCGGCCAGCCGATGCACACGCTGATGTTGCCGGCGGCGCCCTCCCCGGCGTCGATCGCGGCGATGCGGCGCCCGCCCTCGCCGATCGACTCGATGATCTCCCCCAGGCCCGGGAACGGCTCGTTCAGCGGCATCGGGCCCTCACCAGCTGGCCGCGGTGCCGCCGACGCGGGCGGCGTACTTCGCCTCCTCCTCGCCCGAGGCGAGGTAGGCCCGATACGGGTCCGCCGGCAGGCCGCGTGCGGAGCGAAGCTCGGCGAGCAGCGGCCGGACGTCGGTGTTGAACGCGTCCCACAGGCAGCCGTTCGCCTCGAGCACGTCGCCCGAGGCCTGGGCGGCCACGAGGCGCTCGCGGTCGACGAGCAGGGCCTTCGCGACGGTCTCCTGCAGGTTCATCACCGACCGGATCATCGCCGGCACCTTGGGCTCGATGTTGTGGCACTGATCGAGCATGTAGCACGTCGCGTTGGCGGTGGCCTGCGCGACCGCGTCCCCGCCGTCGCGCATCGCGTTCACGAGCTCGTGCACGATGCGGAACAGCTGGTAGGGGTCGATCGAGCCGACCATCAGGTCGTCGTCGCCGTACTTCTTGTCGTTGAGGTCGAAGGCGAACAGCTTCCCCTCCGCCAGGAGCAGCGCCACGATCTGCTCGATGTTGACGCCCATCGCGTGGTGGCCGGTGTCCACGCACACGCCGGCCCGGTCGCCCAGCTGGCGGACGACATTGAGGCTCTGGCCCCAGTCCTGGACGTCGGTGGCGTACAGGGCGGGCTCGTACAGCTTGTACTCGAGGTACATGCGGGCCTTCGCGGGCAGGTGCGCGTACGCCTCCTTGAGGCCGGCGACCAGGCGCCGGTGCCGTCCGCGGAGGTCGTCCTGGCCCGGGTAGTTGGTCCCGTCGCCGAGCCAGACCTTGACGGCCTGCGCGTCGAGCGTCTCCGCGATCTCGCAGCACCCGACGATGGCGGCGACGGCCTTGCCGCGCACGGCCGGGTCCGGGTGGCAGACCGAGCCCAGCTTGTAGTCGAGGTCCTGGAACGTGTTGCTGTTGATGCCGCCGAAGACGAGGCCGCGCTCCCTGGCGAACGCGCCCAGGCCCGCCCAGTCGTCCACGGTGTCCCAGGGGATGTGGAGGCTGACCGACCGGGCCACGCCCGTGTACCGGTTGACCGTGGCGGCGTCCTCGACCTTCTCGAACACTGTGCGCGGCACGCCCTGCTGGGGGAACACCCGGAACCGGGTGCCGGTGTTGACGAAGCCCCATGACGGGATCTCGATGTTGAGG
>JAKAMV010000344.1 GCA_021812735.1 Chloroflexota bacterium
TGCAGCCGGTGCCGCTGCCCGGGTTGCAGGCGGCCGGGGCGGACGTCGCACCGGACGGCGCCGTCACGGTGACCGTGCCGCCCCGGTCGGGGATCGTGCTCCGGCCGGCCGGCTGACCGGCTGCCTGCCCGCCCGGGCGCCCGGCCGTCGCGACGGGCGGCCGCGCAGGGACGGGCCGTCGCGTATCCTCCTCGCTCGTGGCCGACCTTCCGTTCAACCTGCCCGATCCGCTGGCCCGGCGCCTCCGGGCGGCTGCCGATGCCGAGGGCAAGATCGTCCGGGCGCTCGAGGCGCTCGGACCTCTCGCCGGCCGTGACGTGGCGCTGGTGGGCGTGCCCGGCGGGCCGCTGCGGGACCGCCTGGCGGCCACGGGCCTCCGCCCGCACGACCTGGCCGCGTCCGAGCCCGCGCGGCTCGCCCTGCCCGATTCGAGCGTCGATGTCGTCATCGCCCCCTGGGGCGCCTTCGACGGCGCGAGCGCGGCCGACCTGCGCGAGGCGGACCGCGTGCTGCGGCCCGGAGGCCGCCTGCTCGTCGTCCACGACTACGGGCGCGACGACGTGTCGTCGCTCGCGGACGCCGCCGCCCCGCAGTACCGCGAGTGGAGCCACCGCATGGGTCCCTTCCTGCGTGGCGGCGGGTTCCGGATCCGGGTCCTGCACTGCTTCTGGACGTTCCCGTCGGTGGAGGACGGGCAGGCGTTCCTGGCCGAGGCCTTCGGCGAGCGGGGTGCGGCGGTGGGCGCCGCGATGAGGCGGCCGCGGCTGTCCTGGAACGTCGCCGTCTACCACCGCTGGCGAGGCGGCACCGCGCCCGAGGGCGCGACCCCCGCTGGGGACGGCGACCCGGCCTGACCGGTGCCTGCTACGCTCGACCCATGAGCCCCAGCCAGCGCCCCGTCCGCCACCGAGCGTCCGGTGCCGGGGCGGCGTCGGCTCGGCGCGGACCCAGCCTCGGGCCCGTGCGCGTCACGCCCGCCCGCGTGTTCCTCGCCATCGCCCTCGTCGGCGGGCTGGCGTTCGTCGCGTGGTCGCTCGTCGCCCGCGACGCCAACCAGGTGCCGATGATGGCGACCGGGTTCGCGGTCCTGGGGATCGTGATGGGCATCGTGGCGATCGCGTCCGTGGGCCGGATCGTCAGCGCCGGCCGCGAGGGCCGAGACGGCCTCGCCGTGCTGACGGCCCTGGTGGGCGGGCTGGCCGCCGCCGCCGCCATGCTGCTGCTGGCCGGGGCCGCCATCCTGAGCCTCATCTGGAGCGGCACCAAGTCCGGCTGACGTTGTCGGTCGGCTCGCCGCCTCGCCCGGCTCGGCGCGCCCCCGCCCGCACCGGCTGGCGACCGACCGGGGCCGGCTCGGCCCGTTTGCTACACTCGCCCGGCCCTCCGGGGCTGTCGTGCCCCCATCGTCTAGAGGCCTAGGACGCCGCCCTTTCAAGGCGGAGATCACCGGTTCGAATCCGGTTGGGGGTACCAGGCCGTCGGGAGGCCCACGACCGCCCGCCAGGCTCCCCGTCGCGCCGCGGGAACCGCCCCCGGCTCCCCATCGCGCCCAGCCCCCGCGCCGTCGCCCCGCCTGCGTCATCCTTGCGCCGTGGCCATCGTCCCGCTCGAGTCTCGGCATGTGGCGGCCGCCGCGCGCCTCGTCGCCGACGGCGTGGCACAGCTCCGCCGCCACGTCCCGGCGCTCCCGGACGCGTGGGAGGACCCCGCAACGGTCGCGCGGTCCGTCGCCCGGCTGGTGGACCGAGGCGCCGGGCTGGCGGTCGAGGACGACGGCGAGCTCGTGGCGTTCCAGGCGGCGATCACGCTCGACGGGCACGGCGGGCGATGGGCCTACACGCCCGACATCGGGCACGCTGCGCCCGGCCCGCTGGGCGCCCGCCTCCGGGAGCGGCTGTACGCGGAGCTGGCCGTCGGGTGGCTCGCGGCCGCCTGTCCGGAGCACGCCATCACCATTCCGGCCCAGGACGTCGAGACGCAGCAGGCGATGGCACGGCTGGGCTTCGGCCAGTACGTCATCGACCTGGTCGGCCGGCTCGAGCCCATCGATGCCGGGCCGCTGCCCGACGGCATCACGGTGCGGCGCGCCGGCGCTGCCGATGCCGCGGCCGTGGCCGAGCTGGACGCCGCCCTGCGGCGCCACCTCCAGACATCGCCGATCTTCCTGCGCCTCGGGCCGGCCCCCTCGCCCGAGGTCGCCCGTCGCGATTTGGGGGACCCGGCCATCGCCACCATGCTCGCGGAGCGCGACGGGCGAGCGGTGGGCTATCTCCGCATCGGCCCGTGCGCGCAGGACGTGGCCATGGTGGTCCGCGACGCGTCCACGGCGAGCGTGACGGCGGCCTTCACGCGCGAGGAGCTGCGGGGCGCCGGCGTGGCGTCCCACCTGCTCGACGCCGGGCTCGCATGGGCCCGCGCGGCAGGATATGCCCGCTGGGCGGTGGACCACGAGTCGGCGAACCGACTGGCGGGGCGGTTCTGGGCGCGGCACGCCACCCCGGCCGCAGTGTCCATGCTGCGACGGCTCCCGCCCGGGCTGGTGCCCTGACGGAGCGGATCCTCGGTGCGCCAGGCGTCCGCTCCAGTCCGCGTTCCGCCCGCCGCCCGGGCTGGTATGCTCGCGGGCGATGGAGATCATGGGCGTGGCGATCCGCACGATCGTCAGCGACAACATCGCCAAGCGCTGTGACGGCTGCCGTGAGGTCATCACCGGGACGCCCTGGCGCGTGAGCCTGCTCGACGTCGCGGCGCCCGAGGCGCCCGCCGGCTGGGCGGAGGCCGCGCCCGTCAACCCCGGACCCCACCAGTTCCACGGCGACCCAGCCTGCGTTCGCCGCTGGATGGCCGAACACGGCTACCGCCTCTGCCGTCGGGGCGAGGTGCGCGAGATCATGCGCCCGGTGGCGCTGCCGACGGACCCGCCGTCCTACGGCCTCTGCGACGGCCTCCATCGCGACGACCACGAGTTCGTCCCGGCCTGACCCCCGGCTCGTCGTCGGCAGGCGCCATCCCGTTCCGCCCCGGTGGTACACTCGCGCCCGTTGGCCGGGCTTCGGTTCCTAGATTTGCCTATCTTCTGAGGACCTTGGCGGCGCATGGACGATTCCATGGGGAGGGCCTGTGACATCTGACCCGCCTCCGACCAGCCGCCCCCAGCCGGAGCGCCTTGCCCTGGGCGCCGCGAGTCGCCTGCTGGGCGTGGACCCGGACACGCTCCGCCGGTGGGCCGACGAGGGCCGCGTGCCCGCCTTCACGACGCCGGGCGGCCACCGCCGCTTCGAGCGATCGGCGCTGGAGCGCCTGGTCGAGGCGCGGCGAGCCGGGCCGGATGGCGGTCTCGCCCCGCTGGGCGCCGACCCCGGCCGCCTGTCGGCCGCGTACCGCCGGCGCTACAGCGAGGAGCACAGCCTGGTGCCGGACCCCCGCGCCCGAGTGCCGGCGTCGGATCGGGCGACCTTCCGCGAGATGGGTCGCCAACTGGTTGACGCACTGGTGCGCCACCTCGACGAGACGGGCCCGGAGCGGGCGCTGGCGGAGCGCGACGCGACGGACCTCGCCCTGCGCCTGGGCGAGCGGCTGGCGAACTACGGCGTGCCGCTGGCGGACGGCGTGTCCATGTTCGTCTCGGCAAGGCGGCCGTTCCTCGCGGAACTGAGCGTGGTGGCCCGCCGACGCGGGGTGGAGGCAAGCCGCGTGGGGGACCTGTACGACGCCGCCACGTGGCTTCTGGACCGCCTTCTGCTCGCGTTTGTGGCGGGCCACGACGCCGCCTCCCGAGCGGCGGGCGCACAGCGGCTCCAGATCGGTGACGCCGTCTCCGTGCCGGAGGACGAGGCAGGTATCGCGACCGTGACCGCTGCCGGCTCGGTGCCGACGGGGACGTCAGGGCCGCACCAGGGGAGGTCCGCACGCCGACCATGAGTGTCGTGATCCCGGCGCTGACCGCGCTGCTCGCCGCCGTCTTCACCGTGCTGCTGGTGGACCAGTGGCGGGACCGCCACCACGGCTTCCAGCTCGCCTGGGCCGTCGGCACCCTGTGCTACACCCTCGGCTCGGGTGCCGAGGCCGTCGCGGCTGCCACCGGCTGGAGCGAGCCGCTCTACCGGACCTGGTACCTGGCGGGCGGCGTCATGACGGCAGCATGGCTCGGCCTGGGGACCGGGTTCCTCCTGGCGCGGACCCGCTTCGGCTACACGTACGCGGCGCTGTTCCTGCTGGGCGGCCTCATCGCCCTCGCCAGCGCGCTCAGCCCCAAGTACGCGGGTGCTGGCCCGCTGCCGCTCGCGTACGCGGGCGGCACCCTCGTGGCCGCCGTGGCCGTGTTCGGGCTGGCCTACCGCTGGAGCGGGGCGTGGGTGCGGGTCGCGGCGGCCCTCGTGGCAGCGCTCACGCTCGCCGGCATCGCCATCGCCGTCACGATGCCGCCCCTGCCCGCGCCGGGCTACTCCCTCAACGGGGCGGGCCAGCCGACCGGCGACGCGATGCCGGCATCGCTCCACGTCCTCGCCGTCGTGATGAACATCCCGGGCGGCATGGCGCTGCTGCTGGGCGCGGTCTTCTCGGCCTACGTGTTCATGCCCAAGCACCGCGTGGTGGCGTACTCCCTGGACCGGGGCCAGCCCGCCGGGCGGCTCCTCGCCAACCTGCTGCTCGCCCTGCCGGCCATCGCGGTCAACCTGGTGGCGTCACTGCCTGCCGCGGCGCGCGACCTGCGGGCCGGCCGCCTCCACTCCCGCGTGCCGGCGACCCTGCTGATCGCGGCCGGCGCGCTCGTCCCCACCGCCACCGATTCGCTGAGCGTTGCCGGCGCCACGGCGATCAGCGCCATGGCCAGACTGGTGGGGATCGTGCTGCTGCTGGGCGGGTTCCTCGTCTCCACCGAGGTCTTCCGCGAGGTGCGGGTGCCGTTCACCTCGGTTCGGCTGGGTGCCACCGGGCGGGCACGGGCTCGCGAGCGCGATGCCGTCGCGGCCGTGGCGGCGGGAGCCCCCGCCGAGACGGGCGAGGCGGGCGGACACTAGGGGTCGGGCGGTCGCCGCCGGGCTGGCCACCCCGTATCCTGTCGCCCATGAGCACCGACCATGCCGGGGGGAGCGGACCTGACGGTGGCGCGGACGGCCGGATCAGGGTCCTGGTCGTGGACGACCACCTCGTGGTCCGTCGCGGCCTGCGCAGCTTCTTCGACCTCCTCGGCGACATCGAGGTGGTGGGCGAGGCCGAGGACGGGCTGCGTGCCGTGGCGCTCGCCGACGCGCTGGCGCCGGACGTCGTCCTGATGGACATCGTGATGCCCGCGATGGACGGGATCGCCGCCATCGCCGAGATCAAGCGCCGACGGCCCGACACCGAGGTCGTGGCGCTCACGAGCTTCATCGAGGAGGACCGTGTCACGGCGGCGCTGGAGGCCGGGGCGTCGGGCTATCTGCTCAAGGACGCCGAGGCCGATGACGTGGCGGCCGCCGTGCGTCGGGCCCACGCGGGCGAGATCCACCTGGACCCGCAGGTGGTCCGGCTGCTGGCCGGGCGCGTCCGGGGTCCCGGCGCGCTGGCCGAGCCCCTCACCGAGCGGGAGCGTGAGGTCCTGCGGCTGGTGGCCCGCGGCCATTCCAACAAGGAGATCGCCACGCTGCTCGACATCACCGAGCGCACGGCCCGCACCCACGTGTCGAACATCCTGGGCAAGCTCGACCTCGCCAGCCGGACCCAGGCGGCCCTTTGGGCGATCGAGCACAGGGCGGTCTGACCGGCATGGCGGGCCGCGAGGCCTGGACCGCGGCGGGGCCGCCTGGTGCGCCGGCGATCGTCTTCGTCCACGGCACCCGCCTGACCCGGCGCCAGTGGGACGCGCCGATGCGCCTCCTCTCCGCCCGGTATCGGTGCGTGGCCGTGGACCTGCCCGGCCACGGGCGGCTGGCAGACACGCCCTTCACCCGTGATGGCGCGGCGGACGTCGTGGCGGACGCCATCACGGCCGAGGCCGCCGACGGACGGGCGGTCGTGGTCGGCCTGTCGCTGGGCGGCTATGTCGCGATCGACGCGGCGGCGCGCCATCCGGAGCGCGTCGCGGGGCTGGTGCTGGCCGGGTGCTCCGCCGAGCCGGACGGGCTGGTGGCGCTGCTGTTCCGGGCCGCGGCCCGGCTGCTGGACGGTGTCCCGCTCCCGCTGCTCGCCCGAGCTGACGGCTGGCTGTTCCGGTTCCGCTACCGCGAACGGATCGCGCGGCCGGTCATCGAGGGCGGTCTCTGGCCGGCGGGCGGTGCGACCGCGCTGCGGGCCATTGTCGGCGGCCGCTACCTCGACCGGCTGGCGTGGCTCTGGACGCCCGTGCTGCTCGTGAACGGCGCCCTGGACCCGGTGTTCGGGCCGGGCGGCGCCGCGTGGGCCGCCGCGTGCCGGAGCGGACGGCACCTGGTGATCCCGCGGGCGACGCACCTCGCGCCGCTCGACCGGCCGCGGGCCTTCGCCGGGATCGTCGCCCGGTTCGCCGCCGAGATCGCCCGGGACGACTGAGTCGGGACGCACGGGGCGGCGGGTATACTGGCCGCCACGCCACGCCCGCCCACCGAGAGGTTCGATGCGCGTCCGCAAAGCCGTGTTCCCGGCCGCAGGCTGGGGAACCCGCTTCCTCCCAGCGACCAAGGCGCAGCCCAAAGAGATGCTGCCGCTGGTTGACAAACCCGTGATCCAGTACGCCGTCGAGGAGGCGGTCGCCGCCGGCATCGAGCAGGTGATCATCGTCACCTCCAGCCAGAAGCGCGCGATCGAGGACCACTTCGACCTCAACTTCGAGCTCGAGCACATGCTCGAGGAGAAGGGCGACATCGAGCACCTGCGCCAGGTCCGGCACATCACGGACCTCGCCCAGGTTGCCTACATCCGCCAGAAGGAGCAGCTGGGCCTGGGCCACGCGGTGCTCATGGCGAAGGACCTCATCGGGCACGAGCCGTTCGCGGTGATCCTGCCCGACGACGTCGTCATCGCGGACCGCCCGTGCATCGGGCAGCTGATCCACGCCTACCACCAGTTCCACGGCTCTGTGGTCGCGGTGACGGAGGTCTCGGACGAGGAGACCAGCCGCTACGGCGTCATCGGCGGCGAGCCCGTCGGCGGCAGCGCGGACGGAGACCGCACCTACCAGGTGAGCCAGCTCGTGGAGAAGCCCGCTCCCGGCACCGCGCCCTCAAATCTCGCGGTGATCGGCCGGTACGTGCTGACCCCCAAGATCTTCGACAAGCTGGAGCAGACGCAGCGCGGCGCCGGCGGCGAGATCCAGCTGACCGACGCGATCCACGCGCTCATGGACGAGCAGAGCGTCTTCGGCTATGCCTTCGAGGGGCGGCGCTTCGACGCCGGCACCACGATGGGCTGGCTCCAGGCGTCTGTGGAGCTGGCGCTCGCGCGGCCTGACTTCGGCGGCGAGTTCCGGACGTTCCTCCGATCGCTCGACATCTGACCGGCCAGCCCGGGCCCGCGCCAGCAGGAGACCGCAACACGTGACCGAGATCGGCAGCATCCTCGGCGGCCGCTATCGCCTTCTGGAGCTCCTGGGGCAGGGCGGCATGGCGACGATCTACCGCGCCCGCGACGCTCAGCTGGAGCGCGACGTGGCCGTCAAGGTCCTCCGGGCCGAGTTCGGGCAGGACCCGGACTTCGTCGCCCGCTTCGGCGACGAGGCCCGCGCGGCGGCGTCGCTGAGCCATCCGAACATCGTCGCGGTGTTCGATTTCGGCCGGGACCCCTCCGGCGACCAGTTCATCGTGATGGAGCTGGTCGAGGGGCAGGACATCGCGTCGATCCTGCGCGAGAACGGCCCGCTGGCCCCCCGCCAGGCCGCCCGCGTGGCGGCCGACGTCGCCAAGGCGCTCCACGCCGCGCACAGCCGGGGGATCGTCCACCGGGACGTGAAGCCGTCGAACATCCTGATCAGCCGCGACGGGCGCGTGAAGGTGGTGGACTTCGGCATCGCCCGCGCGCTCGACGACGCGCAGATCACGCTGCCGGGCATCACGATGGGCTCGGTGCACTACTTCGCGCCGGAGCAGGCCCGGGGCGAGCCGGCCACCGCCGCGTCCGATGTGTACGCGCTGGGCATCGTCCTGTTCGAGATGCTCACCGGCCAGCGCCCGTTCTCGGGCGACGGCGCCGCCGCCGTTGCGCTCGCCCGCCTGTCCGCCACGCCGCCGCCGCCGTCGTCGCTGCGGGCGTCGGTGCCGGCCGCGCTGGACGCGATCGTCGCCCGCGCGATGGCGCTGGACCCCGCCGACCGGTTTGCGTCGGCAGCGGCGATGAGCGGCGCCCTGGACGGGTTTCTTACCGACGGGACCGCTGGCGCCGCTGGCGCCGCGGGCGCGACGGTGGCGGGCCTCGCGAGAGGCGGGGTCGCCCCGCGGCCCGCGGCGCCGCGGGTCAACTACCCGCCCGACGCCTATGCCGGCACCACGGGCCCGGCCACCGTCACCACCCGCACGACGCTGCCGCCCCCGCCCGGAACCGGCTCCGGCGGCCCCTACGACGAGCCCGAGGACTCGAGCAGCGGGCCGTGGGCGTGGATTGCCGGCGTGCTCGGGATCGGGATTCTCGTGGTGGTGGCGTTCCTGCTGTTCCGGATGATCTCCGGCGGCGGATCCGCCGCCACGGCCACGCAGTCGCCCAGCGCCAGCGCCAGCTCCGGCGGGTCGGGCGCCTCGGTGACCGTGCCGAACCTGGTGAACTCGCTGTACAGCGACGCGGCCACGCAGGCGGCGGGGATGGGCCTCTCCACGCAGCGAGCGGCGACGCAGGCCACGACCACGGTCCCGGCCGACACGGTGCTCGCCCAGGATCCACAGCCCGGCGCCTCGGTGCCGACGGGCACGGTGATCAAGCTCACGGTCGCGGTCAGCCCGTCGTCCGTGTCCGTGCCGGACCTGACGTCGCTGACGATCGGCGACGCCGCCAACGCCCTGGCCGCGGTCGGCCTCAAGCTGGGCACCAGCACCGAGGCATTCGACCCCACCGTCCCGGCCGGCCAGATCGTCACCCAGGACCCGGCGCCCGGCTCCAGCGCGGCTCCCGGCTCGACGGTGAGCTACACGGTCTCCATGGGTC
>JAKAMV010000345.1 GCA_021812735.1 Chloroflexota bacterium
CGCCGTTCGCCCCGTTCGGGCGCCGTGCCCTGCGGCGCCAGCCGCTACACTCAGCCGAACGTGCCTGACGACACCTGTGACCACTGATCCGCTGGGGGGGCGCCGCGACCCCTTCGCGGCCGGCCCGCTCGACCGCGTCACCGCGACCGCCCTGATCCAGCAGGCGGACCTGCTCGCCGCCCAGGGCGAGTACCAGCGGGCCGCGGCGTTCTACTCGCGCGTGGTCGGACATCGCGACGCCGACCTGCACGTCGCGGCGCTGCTCGGCCTGGCCGAATGCCGCTATCGCCTGGACGACGAGGCGGCCGCGTTGGAGGCCTGGCGTCTGGCGACGCAGGCGCCCGACACGCCGCTCAGTTGGCTGGCCTGGCGGCAGTTGGCGGCGGCCCGCGTGCGGGGCGGCGACCTGCGTGGCGCGCTCGACGCCTACCGGCAGGCCGATCGCCGGGCGCCGCCCGAGGCGCGGGCCGAGATCGCCTCGCGGCTGGGGTGGCTGAGCAAGGAGCTGGGCGATCGGCGGGCGGCGAGCCGCTACTTCGGGCGTTCGCGCGAGGGGGGCGGCGACCAGCCCGTCGTGAGCTACGCGATCCTGGCGGTCACGATCGCGATCGGAATCTTCCAGATGATCGGTGGCGCACAGGGGGACGCCATCACGAACGTGCTCATGCTCGACAAAGTGGCCGTGGCGCACGGTCAGTACTGGCGCTTGTTGACGGTGGTGCTCGTGCACGCCGGCCTGATCCACCTGGCGTTCAACATGTACGCGCTCTACCTGGTCGCGCCCATGATCGAACGGATCTACGGCTCCGCGCAGTTCCTGCTGATGTACGTCCTCTGCGCGATCGCCGGGTCGGTGACGAGCTACATCTTCCTGCCCGACAACGCCGTCGGCGCGAGCGGCGCGATCTTCGGGCTCTTCGGCGTCCTCTTCATCGCGTTCCGCATCCACCACCCGCTGCTCGGCCGTGGCGCCGCGAACATCGCGCGCCAGATCGGGTTCCTGATCGTCTTCAACCTGGTGCTCGACGTCGGGCTGATCGGCGGCGGGGTCGGGATCGACATCTTCGCCCACATCGGCGGACTGGTCGCCGGGCTCTGGCTCGGTCTGATCCTGCTCCCCACCGGCCTGACGCTCGCCAGCCTGTGGCAGCGGCCCGCGGGGGCGCCCGCCGCGGCCACCGCGCCCCTCTCGGGCGTCCTGCGGCTCGCCGGGGTCCTCCTGCTCGTCGCGGTGCTTGTCGCGGGGCTGCAGCTCGGGACGACGATCCGCACTGCCGGCCAGGGTGGGATCGGCGGCGTGCCCAGCGCATCCGCGCCGCAGGCTGCGAGTTCAGCCGCCCGCGGCGCCTCGGCGAGGACGGGGCGCGGGTTCGATGAGCAGGTCTCGGCGCTGCCCGAAGCGGTCGATGATGCGGTAGAAGTTGCGCCGGCTGAGCCGCTCGCGCTCGGGCTCGGGCAGGCTGGTGTACCCCCGGTGGGCATGCCGGAGAGCCGGTAGTTCCAGCCGCACGGCGCGGCGATGCGGCGCTCCGACCCCACTGTCGCGTAGGACCAGGCTCCACCAGATGTCCAGGTTGCGGTAGAAGCGGAAGTGCTCGTCGAGCGGCCCGCGGGCCACGTAGTCGAGGCGACGGAACGCCAGCAGGTAGCCCTCGATCGCGTCGACGTCGCCGGGCGCGGCGTCGTCGAAATGGCGCAGATCGCCCGAGCTGAGCCCCCAGCCGCCCGCCAGCGCCACCGTGGGGTCGCGCAACGCCTCGACCAGCGGCGTCACGACGTCACCGGTCGGTTCGACACTCGTGTCGAGCAGGATGACGACCTCCCCCGTGGCGCGGCGGATGCCCGCGTTCAGGGCGGCCGCGTGGCCCAGCGGTGCGCTCGTCCAGACCTGTTCGGGGAGCGCGCCCCCGAGCAGCACGCGGGCGGCGCCCTCGGGCGCCTCCAAGAGCGCGGCCTGCTCGGGGGTCGGATCGTTCGCCACGATCACGACCTGCGTGGCGGTCGGTGTGTGCGCCCGCAGCCCGTCGAGGGCGCGGGCGAGGTCGTCCGGCCAACGATCGGCAAGCAGCACGACCGTGGCTGGCGCGGTGGTCGGCTCGGCGAGCCGCGACGGCACCGCGCCGCTCGACCCGTAGCGGATGCGCCCGCCGATCTCGAGGTCCGGGGGATGGGCGGGTTCGAGCCGGAAGCGCAGGCCCTGATCGATCACCTTCCAGCCGGCCGTCTCGATCGCCGCGCGCAGCACGTCCGCCGCCGACCAGTCTTTCGCCGCGCGAGCCTCTGCCCGCCGGCGCGCCAGCTCCTCGACCTCGTGCGGAACGGAAGTTTGCGTCGGGCCGCTCATCTGCTGGCGCAGTCTAGCTGACCCGCCGACGGCCGCACTGCGCACCGGCGCGTGCACGTCGAGCCGACCCCGCTTCCCCGTTTCGGTACCCTTGCCGCGGTGCATCGTTCGCTCGTCGCCGTCCTGGTCGGAACGTTCACGCTGCGGTTCAGCACCGGGCTCACCGGCGCGCTGCTCATCTACTACCTGGCCGACCTGCCGCGCCACGGTGGCCAGACCGTCGACCCGACGGTGGTCGGTCTGCTCTCGGCGACCTTCTTCGTGGCGGAGCTGCTCCTGTCGCCGCCGTTCGGGGTGCTCTCGGACCGGCTGGGACAGCGGCCGGTGATGCAACTGGGTCCGGGGTTCGGCGCGGTGGCGGTGGTCCTGACGGGGCTCACGACGAGCGTCCCCCTGCTCGGCGTCACGCGCTTGCTCGAGGGTGGGTCGAGCGCGGCGAGCGTCCCCTCCATCCTCGGATACATCGCCCGGGCCACGGCCGGCGAAGAGGCGGTGCGCGGGCGGGCGGTCGCCCGCTTCGAACTCGCGACGCTGGCGGGCTTGGGCGCCGGCACAGTCGCCGCCGGGCCGCTCTACGAGGTGCTGGGGCGGAGTGCCTTCTTCCTGAACGCGCTCGTCTACGGTGGCTCGTGGCTGATCTACCGATTCGGGGTGCACGAGCTGCGGGCGCCCGCGGGACCGCTCGCGGGGCCGGGGCGCACGCCCTGGCGACGGTACGGGGCGCTTCTCTCGAGCCCGTATGTCTGGCTGCTGGCGCCGACCTGGATCGCCGTCAACGCGGCGATCGGGCTCTGGACCAGCCAGTCACTCTTCCAGTTGGTCCGCCGCCCCACTGGCGCGATCGCGGGGCGCCAGCTGCTGATGGGTGGCTTCACGCCCACGCAGGTCAGTGTTGGGCTGGCCGTCGGGCTGTTGGTCTTCTTCGCCGGTCTCCTCTACTGGGGCGGGCGCTTCAAGGCGCTCCGCCGCACGACGATCATCCTGTACGGCATCGGCGGCGGTGCCGCCTCAATCGGCTGCACGTTCGTCGTCAACCACAGTGGCGGGCAGCCACCGGTGGTGCCGATCGTCTTCATCCTGGGGGCCGCGGCCGGGCTCTTCGTGCTCGCCGGCGCCACGCCGGCCGCGCTTGGGCTGCTCGCCGACGTCTCGGAGGCACACCCACAGGACCGAGGCGCGATCATGGGCCTCTACAGCGTCTTCCTGGCGCTCGGCCAGGTCTCGGGCAGCCTGATCGGGGGCGAGGCGGCGCGCCTGCTCGGCATCGATGGGCTGCTGGGCGCGACAATGGTCCTGCTCGCCGTCGCGGTGCTCCCGCTCTCGCAGCTGCGCGCGTTGGAGTACCGGCTCGACGCGCTGCACGTCGCTCCGCCGGAAGAGGCCGCTGCGCTGGCCGAGCTCCCGGGCCGCGTGGACGCGCCGTAGCACGGGCCGGGTGCGCCTCGTGGCCGCTGCCAGCCACGCGGTCCGGAGCGTCCCCGGCGTCCCGACCCGGCGCAGCAGCGCCAGGGCCGCGTTGCACCGCGGCCCACCGGCCGCTACCGGCGGCGGGTCGTTTGGCTCCTCCCGGCCAGCCGCGCCACCTCCGCCGCGATCGCCGCGGTGTAGCGCGAGAGGGCGGCCCGCACCGCCGGCGAGAGCCCCGCGCCGATCTCGAACGAGGCGCCCCCGAGGCCGACGAAGGTGCCCTCGGGGAGGCCGCCGCGCAGCTCCGCCACCAGCGCCAACACGTCGCGCAGGGGCAGCACGTGTGACGAGCGCGGCGCCGGACCCGGGGTCGCCAGCTCCGCCAGGGAGCGCCGTACGATCACTCCCGGCGCGACGCCGCGCACCGCGTCGAGGACCACCACCCGGTCGCGCGGGCCGAGCGCCAGCAGATCGTCCGGTTCGAGCTGGCCCGCGAAACGCACCTCGACCTGCCCCACGGGCCCGAGCGCTGCCGGGAGCCGCTCCGCCGCGAGCAGCGCGGCCGCGTCGTCGCCGCGCGCGCGTTGCCCGCAGACGAGCACGACGACGCGCTCCTTCACGGTGCCCGATCCGGCCGGCGCGGACGGCGCCTCCGATCCCGCCGCCGTCACGCTCCCTCGACCGTCAGGTCCAGGAAGTGCGTGGCACAGGAGATGCACGGGTCGTAGCTGCGCACGAGTTGCTCGAGCCGCCGCGTCGCCTCGCCGTGCTCGAGCGAGAGGACCGCCGGCGCGAACGCCCGTAGGTCGGCCTCGATCTGGCCCTGGTTCTGGCTGGTCGGCGGGACGATCTGCGCGCTGCGCACGAGCCCTTGTTCGTCGGTCTCGTAGTGGTGCCACAGGATGCCCCGTGGTGCTTCACTGCCCCAGCCGGCCGCCCCGGCCCGCGGCGTCCACGGCGCGAACGGCGTGGCGGGTGGGAGGTAGGCATCGATGATCTCCAGCGCCTCCGCGCAGTAGTGCAAGATCTCAAGCGCCCGCGCCGCGATGCTCCAGAAGGGGTTGCGCGCGATCTCCTCCCGCAACCCGATCCGCGCGAGCGCCTCTCGGGCGATCGGATGCAGCTGGTCGGCGGCGTTGGTGACGCGCGCGGAGGGCCCGAGCTGGTAGGTCTCGCCCGAGAGCGTGCGGGCGTGAAGCGCGTTCGTGCCCTCGTGCTGCTCTTCGCGGAATGCCGCGCGCCACTCGCCGATGCCGACGTCGATTCCGTCGTTCGAGACGATGCGACCATCGAAGAGTGGGTACTCGGCGGGGTGTTTGAGCGAGACGAAGCGCACAGGGCGCTCGAACGGTGGTGCCTGGAACTGCGCCACCAAGTCGAGCGTGGCCTGCGCCTGGGTGAGCGCGTTGGCGAGCGCCGGGCGCAGCGCTTCGAGCTCGGCGCGGCGCGGCACGTGGTAGAAGCCACCCACGCGCAGGCTGACCGGGTGGACCGAGCGACCGCCGAGCAGCGCCATCAGCGCGTTGCCGACCTTCTTGAGCGCGAGCCCCTGCTCCACCACGGCCCGATGGTCTTTGGCCAGGTCTATCGCGCTCGCGTAGCCCAGGAAGTCCGGCGCGTGCAGCAGATAGACGTGCAGGGCGTGGCTCTCGATGTACTCGCCGGCGTAGAGCAGCCGGCGCAGCGCGCGCACCTGCGGATCGATCTGCACCTCGAAGATCGACTCGAAGGCTCCCGCGGCACTGATCTGGTACGCCACCGGGCAGATCCCGCAGATGCGGGCCGTGATGTCGATCACTTCGTCCGGTGCGCGACCGACGACCAGCTGCTCGAAGTACCGCGGCGCCTCGAAGATCTTGAGCCGCGCGTCGGTGACCTGGCCGTCGTGCACCGTGAGATGCAGGGTGCCCTCGCCCTCGACCCGCGTGATCCCCTCGACGTGGAACGAGCGCTCGAACGTGGCCGACTCGGTCGTCATGACTTGCCCTCCGCGTTCACGCCGGCGCCCATGGCCCGGTGGGCTCGCTCCCCCGCTAGGCTGGCTCCCGGGAGACCGCCCAGCTCGACGATCGCGTCGCGGAACGGCTCGGCGTACCCGGTGAAACCGGCGAAGAGCCGCCCGGCCTCTTGTGGCGAGCGGCCCAGGCTGATGAACTGTCGGCTGAGACTCGACACGTTGGCCTGCTCGCGGGGCCCGAAGCAGCCGTAGCAGCCGCGGCTGTAGCCCGGGCAGAGCGCGCCGCAACCGGTCATGGTGACCGGACCGAGGCAGGGGATCCCCTGGGCCACCATGACGCAGACGCGCCCGGCGCGCTTGCAGGCGGCGCAGACGGCCTCGTCGGGGAGGTTCGGCCGCCGGCCGGTCAGGAGCGCCGTGACGAGCTCCACGAGCTGAGCGGCGTTGATGGGGCAGCCGCGCAGTTCCGCGTCGACCTTCACGTAGTCGGCCACGGGCTGGGCCGTGGCCAGGGACTCGATGTATTCGGGGTGCGCATAGACGGCTGCCCGGAACGCGTCGTGGTCGGCGAAATTGCGCAGCGCCTGGATGCCGCCCGCCGTGGCGCAGGCGCCGATCGTCACCAACAGCTTGGCTTCGCGCCGGACCTCGTGGACCTGCTCGAGCTGTTCCGGCGTGCTGACGGACCCTTCGACGAGGACGACGTCGTACGGGCCGTTCGAGCGATGCGAGGTCGCCTCGGGGAACTCGACGATGTCGAGGCGCTCGGCGATCGCCAACAGCTCGTCCTCCAGGTTGAGCAGTGTGAGCTGACAGCCGTCGCAGGAGGCGAGCTTGACCACGCCGAGTCGGGGGCGCGGGGTCGTGGCGGCGCGAATCATCAGATGCCCTCCCGTCCGAAGACGTCGCCGAGCTGCGCGAGCGAAAAGACCGGTCCGTCTTTGCAGACGAAGAAGGGTCCGACCTGGCAGTGGCCGCAGAGGCCGACGCCGCACTCCATGTGGCGCTCCATCGAGATGAAGATCCGGTCGGGCGTGAGGCCCCGTCCGGCGAGCGCGTTGACCGTCGCCTGGATCATCCGCTCCGGCCCGCACACGAAGGCCAGCGCCTTCGTGCCGTCCCAGCGTGCACGGTCGAACAGGTGTGTCACCACGCCGACCCGTCCGAGCCACGTGGCGTCGGCGCGGTCGACGGTCACCCCAACTTCCAGGTCGTCGCGGGCCGCCCACGCCGCCAGCTCCTCTGTGTAGAGCACGTCGCTGGGTGTCCGCGCGCCGTAGTAGATGTGCACGTCGCCGTAGCGCGACCGCGCGGCCAGGATCTCGTCGACGATCGGCCGCAACGGCGCCAGTCCCATCCCGCCGCCCACGATCACCACGTCGTGTTCCTGCGCGGCCGCGACGGGCCACCCGTGGCCCAGCGGCGCCGACAGGCCGACCTCGGCTCCCCGCTCGAGCCCGGTCAGGACGGTGGTCGTCGGGCCGACGGCGCGGATCGTCAGCTCCAGGCCGCGCGGGAGGCGTCGCGAGATGGAGATTGGCACGGCGCCGACCGCGGGCAGCGAGACCATCACGAACTCGCCCCGCGCGGTGGACCAGTCGATGCCGTCCGGCGTGGAAAGCGCCAACGTGACGGTGTCGTGCGTCTCGCGGCGCACCCCCTCGACGCGGAAGACGCTGCTCCGCGGCGCGTGCGGTTGGGCCGCCTCAGCCGGCCCCGCGCTCACCTGTGGGGGCGGCGCGATCACGTTCACTTCCTCGCGGACGTCGATGCCGACGGGGCACCAGGTGATACAGCGGCCGCAGCCGACGCATCCGGAGGTGCCGAACTGGTCGATCCAGGTCGCGAACTTGTGCGTCAGCCACTGACGGTAGCGGTCCTGCACGCGCGGTCGGAAGTTGCCGCCGAGCGCGACGGCCGCGAACCCCTTGGTGAAGCAGGAATCCCAGCGCCGTTCGGTCGTTGCGGTGTGACCATCGAGGTCCGAACGCTGGCTGACGCTGGTGCAGAAGCAGGTGGGGCAGGCCGCGGTGCAGTTGGTGCAGGCGAGGCAGCGCTCCGCGATCTGCGCCCAGCGCGGGCTCTCGAGCTTCGCGAGCAGGCGATCGTGGAGGCCGGCGGTCACCACCGGATCGCCGATCCGATCGCGCGCCGCCGCCAGCTGGTCCGCCCCGGCGGTGAGCTGCTCGGCGGTGACCTCGGCCAGGTCGAGCCGTGTCACGATGGCCGACCCCGCCGGTGTGCCGGCTGTGACGATGAACCCTTCGTCGAGCTCGATCAGCGCGATGTCGTGGCCGCTCCGGATGCCGGGACCGGTGCCCATCGACGTGCAGAAGCAGGTGGCCGCGGGCTCGGCACACTGCACCGCGACGATCAGCGCGTTTGCCCGTCGTGCCCGGTAGTCTTCGTCGGTGTAGGGGCCGCCCAGGAAGACCCGGTCCTCGATGCCGAGGGCGGCCAGCTCGCAGGCACGCACGCCGAGGAAGGCGAGCCGCGGGATCTCGCGGGGCGCAGGCCCGAATGAGACGTGTCCGTGGTCGTCACGCCGGGACTCGCCGAGCGCCAGCGTCGGCGGGAAGACGAATCGCTTCCAGGACGTCGGCCCGACAGCGTAGGCAAAGAAGCGCTCGTCAGCGTGGTCGACGAGCCGATAGTGGCCCGGTGCCTGCTCCGCCCCGATCCCCTGCGGCAGGTCGGCGACGCGGTGGATCTCCCCGTACACGATGGCGCCGTCGGCCACGGTGGGCCCGATCACGGTCCGCCCATCCTCGGTGAGGAGATCGATGAGGTGTTGGAACCCGGCGCGGGGCAGGAAACCGATCGCGCTTTTCGTCACGTTGGTCACGTCGATCGGTGGCTACCTCGCGAACAGGTCGAGCATCTGGAGCCGGGTGGCGGTCAAGCGCCGCGCCAGGGCCTGAAGGACACGGGGATAGAGCGCGGCGGCCAGGTCGTGGTCGGCGGCCAGCGCTGCGCGCAGACCGGGCCCGTCGAGCGCCAGGACATCGACCGGCTGCAGCGCCACCACAGTGGAAGTGGAACGGTAGGGCGGTACGAGTGCAGACCAGCCGAAGACGTCGCCCGGTTCCACCGTCAGGATCGTGATCCAACCGGTCTCGGGTACCAACGTTCGCAGTGACACGCGGCCCGAGAGCACGATCCCGAGCTCGTTGGCGAGCTGGCCCTCGGCCAGCAGCGTCGTGCCGGCTGACGCTTGGTAACGGCGCGCCAGCGAGGCCAGTCGGACCTGGGCTTGGGGCGGCAGGTTGGCAGCGAACCAGGTCGCGTTGAGCAGCGCGACGAGCTCGGCGTTGGCTTCGGTCCTGGGCGCTGGACCCTCGGTCTCGGGC
>JAKAMV010000346.1 GCA_021812735.1 Chloroflexota bacterium
ATGACGGCGCCAGTCACGCTGCGGGCGGCCAGGCGGTTGGGGCGCCGGCCTCGGGCCAGGGAGAGGATGCGGGTGGGCCATGAACGAGAGTCTAGCGACTTTGTCAAGACTCCTCGCAAAGTATTTCGCCGCCACGCCGGGCTGCACCAGCGTCGCCTCGCGCGGGGCCCTCGACCCGGGTCGCGCCGCGCGACGCGCTGCCGTCCGGGCGACGCCGAGGCGGCGCGGCTCAGCCCCGCGCGATCGCCCGTCGCCGGGCGCGCACGGCGAGGACGGCCAGACCGGCCGAACTCGCCAGGCCCACCGCGAGCGCGCCGCCCCAGATGGCCGCCGGGCCGACCCGGTCGTTGAGGACGCCACCGAGGAGCGGCGCGACGGCGCGCGACGCGGCCCAGCCCAGCCAGTACACGCTCATGTACCGGCCCCGCAGCTCCGGCGCGGCGAGGTCCGCGACGTACTTGGCGGCGGTCGGGACGACGATCAGCTCGCCCGCCGTGAGCACGGCCATGCTCAGGACGAAGCCGGGGAAGGCACCCATGAGCGCGACGCTCCCCGCCCCGGCCGCGTAGATCGCCATGCCGGCCGCGATGACGGTGAGCGGCGCGAAGCGCTTGGTGAGGCTCGTGACGGGATACTGCGCGGTCACGCACAGGACGGCGTTGGTCGTAGGGATCCAGCCGTAGAGGTACTCCGGCAGGCCGAAGTTGGCCTTGGTGTACGGGGCCAGCAGGATCCAGACGGTGCTGGGCGCGATCAGCCCGATCGAGATGAGCGCGGCGAACGTGACGAAGCGGCGGTCCCGGGCGACCGTGAGGAACCCGGGGGCCACGACGCCGCGCGGCAGGCCGGCGGGCCGGCGCCGCAGCGTCTCACGGGCGAACACCGCCACGAGCACGGCATAGGCGAAGAACCCGACCGAGGCGCCGTAGAAGGCGAGGCTGTACGAGGCGGTGGCGAGGAAGCCGCCCACCGCTGGCCCGAGTCCGAACCCGGCGTTCGAGGCGATGCGGTTGATCGAGTACGCCTCGGCGCGCTGCTCGGCTGGGACCAGGTCGGCGAGCATCGCGTCCGCGCTCACCTGGTACATCGGGTTGCCCATGCCGAACACGGCCATCAGCAGGGCGAACGACGCGTACCCGCTGGCTCCCGAGAGGAGCAGGTAGACCGAACCGCTCACGAGGAGGCTCCCGACCATCACCACCCTGCGCCCGAACCGGTCGGCGAGGCTCCCGGCCACGAGCGAGGCCGCCATCCCGGCGACGGCCTGAATGGTGATCAGCGAACCCACGGCGGCGAGCGGAAGCTGGAGGCGCTCGCTCGCGAAGATCAGCAGGTAGGGCCAGACCAGGCTCCCGCCGGCGTTGCTGATCAGGATGCCGACGACCATCAGCCAGTACTGCGCCGGGAACCGGCGGCGAAGATCACGCAGGCGTGCCGGCGCCAGCCGCCCGGCGAGGGGCAGCGGGGTGACCCGCGTCGCGCCGCGAGGCGCCATCCAACCTCCCGTCCGGGTGGGCTCCGTCCGGCCCGGCGGGCTCGGGCCGGGCCGCAGTGCGTCAAACGTCACCGACGCCGGCGCAGGGCGGACGGCAGGACTCGTGTCGGTGCCGCCATTGTCGCCCACGGGCGGCGGGTCCCGCGGCGGGTGGGCGCACCGCGTCACGGGACCCCCGCCGGGCCACCCGCGAGGGCCCGGCGACCCAGCCGGCCGTGTGCCCCCGGCCCGGCCAGCAGGGGCCGGCGCGGCAGCTCGCCGCCGGGCACGCTCAGCCTGCCGGGTGAGCGTGCCCGGCGGCGGCGGGTGCGAGACAGTTCCAACCTGGCGGAACGATCGGTGGCCGTCAGCGCCGTCCGTCGCGCGTGGTGGACGGCCGGTGCGAGACAGTTCCAACCTGGCGGAACGATCGGTGGCCGTCAGCGCCGTCCGTCGCGCGTGGTGGCCCGCGCGGGCGGACGGGACGGCGCGCGCGTCACCGGCCGAGGTGGCGCGCGACCGCAAGCCGCGCGCCCCTGCGTGACCCACCCTCCGCCACGCTCGATGGTTCCGCCAGATGCGAACGACCGGGAAAGGCCCATCCAGCGGGCGTCTCGATGCTCCTCGCGTCGGGCGGCCGTCCACCCCGCGTCGATGTGGACGATGGCACCGTCCACGAACCGCGACTCGTCCGAGGCGAGGAAGATCGCCGGGTTGGCGATGCCGATCGGCTCCCGAACCAGGGCGCCATGCCGGCCCAGGCCATCGCCCGGGCGGCGCCGATCGACGCCGCGTCGAGAGCTGCGACCTTGCAGCAGGCCGACAGCGGTGTGCTTGCTCATGGTGAGACGACGCCGGCCACGCCGCCGCCCACACGGGCAACGCGCTGGCACCGGCCCGGGTCTCGGCTCTGCGGCCTCCCGGGCAGCCGAGCTCGCCCGATCGACGCGCCGGCCCGACTCCTGCTCGCGTCATGCCGCGCGCGCCCCCGGCCGGTCGAACGACACGCCGCGGTCCCGAAGGCTCGCCCAGGCGTCATGGCCAATCACCACGTGGTCGAGCACGTCGATATCGAGCAGGCGGCCCGCGGCGATCGCCTCCGCGGTGAGGTGCAGGTCGTCCGGCGACGGCGTCGGGTCGCCGGAGGGGTGGTTGTGGACCAGGATCACCCCGCTCGCGTCGAGCCGGACGGCATCCCGGAACAGCTCGCCCACCCGAACCAGCGAAGCGGAGACGTTCCCGACGTAGCAGCTGGACACGCGCAGCACCGCGTTCTTGGCGTTGAGGCTCAGCACCCGGAGCTCCTCGCGCTCGAGCCGGCCCATCTCCACCACGAGCCGGTCCGCGACGTCACGCGGGGACCGGATGGTCCACCGGCCCGCCGGCCAGTCCGCGACGGACCGGCGCCCAAGCTCGAAGGCCGCCGTGAGACGAGCCGCCTTCGCGACGCCGACGCCGGGGATCGAGGCCAGCTCGGCATCGCTCGCCCGGGCCATCGCCCCGACGCCCGCCTGCCGCGCGAGCAGGTCCTCCGCCACGGCGACGGCACTGCGCCCGGCGCCGCCCGTCCCGAGGACCACGGCGATCAGCTCCGCCGCCGAGAGCCCGCCGGGGCCGCGCAGGGCGAGCCGCTCGCGGGGGCGCTCGGCGGCGGGCAGGTCCCGGACCGAGCGCGTGGCCCGCCGGCGATCCTGCGTGGTGGGGACGGGGTCGCTGGTCATCGGCCCGAGCTCCGCTGGGGTGGCGGGCGAGGGTCGGGGCGAGGAGCGCTGTTGGTGTCCCCGGACCCGAACGACGGAAGCCCGCCGATTCCTCCCGCCATCCGGATCCGAGGACAGGGCGAAGCCTACGGGCCGCACCTTACCCGCGACTCACGCCCCGCTTCGCCGGGCCTTGCGCCGGGACGTTGGGGCCGGGGCGATCCGCGGGGCGGTGCCGGGGCGGCCTGCGGGGCGCCGGCCTCAGCCCCGCGACGCCGCGAACGCGATCAGCACGATCAGCCCGTTGTACGCGCCGTGCAGCCCGATCGACGCCCACAGCGACCGCCGCGCCAGGAACACCCAGCCGAGCACCAGCCCCGCCGGGACCAGCGCGAGGAACTGGCCGACCGCCGCCGCGGGACCCGTGGAGGAGGTCGTCGCGAGCAGCGTCGCGATGTGCGCGAAGGCGAAGAACAGGGCCCCGCGCGCGATCGCCCGGCCCGGACCGGCGGACCGGGCCCAGACGCTCGTGGCGTAGCCACGGAAGAAGACCTCCTCGCCGATCGGCGCCAGGACGGCGGCGACCAGAAGGTCGAGGACCGCCTCGGGCGCGGACGAGGCGGGCGGCAGCGGGCTCGAGGGCGTCCCCGCCACCGCGACCAGCAGCGCCATGATCACCAGCTCCACGACCACGAGCGGAACCGCGAGCAGCGTCCCGGCGGCCATGTCCGCCAGCGCCCGCCGCGACGGCCGAGCAAGGCCCATGTCGCCCCACGTCAGCGCGCCGGTTCGCACCACCAGGGCCCACACGGTGCCGACGAAGGCCAGCGTGGTCAGCGCGGCGGAGACCGCCGTGCCCACCGACCCGGCGGGGTCCACGCGGAGGGCCGCGAGCGGCGCCAGAACCGCAAGGCCCGCCGCCATCGCCACCGCGACCACCACGCCGAACGCGAGCAGCGGCGACCACGCGAGCAGCGGCGACGGCCAGTTGAGACGCGCCCTCGGCCGGCGACGCCGTTCGCGGTCCGGCGTGCCGGACACGGTCAAGGCTCCGGCAGCCCGCCCGGTGCGCTCTTGGCCGAGCCGCCCTTGGCGTCACGGCGCGGCAGCGAGAGCCCCGACCGCGGCGCCGCGGTCGGCCCGGCGGGCGGGTCCAGCCGGACATGTGCCGTCGCGCCCGGGAAGGACTCCAGCGAGGCGCGGTCAACGCGCTCGAAGTCGCGGCCGCACCACGCGCACAGCTCCCAGTCCAGACCCACCAGGCGACCGCAGCTGGCGCACACCTTGTTGAGCCGGGTGCGGCAGCTGGGACAGACGATCCACTCGTCGTGGACGCGCCGGCGGCAGGCCGGACAGGTCCGGACCGCCTCCACCTCCGCGAGCATCGCCTCCTCCGCCAGGTTGCGCTCGTAGATCTCGCCGATCTTCTCCTGCGGTCGGACGATCCGGTACACGATCACGCCGGCGGGGAAGAAGACGCTGAACAGCACGATGAGCGCGGCGGCCAAGTACGGCAGGACCGGGTTGTCGCTCCGGAGCTCCATGTCCCGGAACGCCCAGTAGGCCGCGGCCAGCCAGACGATGAAGTAGTAGACGACGACGGCCTGGAACGCGAGCTTGACGACCGGGTTGCCCAGGAACGTCCCGATGGCGTCCTGGAAGGTCTGAAGGATCTGGTTCATGCGGCGGCAGAGTGCCTCCAGCGCGCGACGACCCCACATCGGGAGCGTGGGCGGAGTGTAACAGGCAGGGCGCCGACGACGGCGATCCCCTCCCGACGCGCGGCCGGACCGTCGGGTGACGGTGGGCTTCGGCTGCTGCGGGCCTACGCGGCCTCGACCCCCTCCAGGGTGAGCAGCGCGCCACGGATCGCCGCCCCGACCCCGGACAGGGCCACCGTGCCCAGCCACATCGCGACCCACAGCGCGACGGTCGCGATCCCGACTGGCGAGTTGGGATCGAGCTCCAGCGACGCGCGGACGCGTCCCCAGGCGACCGCCGAGACAGCGAGCGCGGGTCCGGCCGCGACCGCGAGCACGAGGTCGCCGAGCACGACGAGCGGCAGGATCCGGTGCGGCCGGCGGACGACGTCTGCCCAGCCGAGCGCCCACGCGCGCGGCACTCGCAGCCGCTCGAGCACGAGCCGGCGCGCTCCCGCCGCGGCAGCCGCATCGGCCAGCAGCCACGCCCCGACGACCGCGGCGAGCTGGAGCGGCACCTGCGCCACCACCCGGAGCGGCAGGGGCGTGGCCAGGTTCCCGGGCAGGATCAGCTCCCGGTACGTCACGCTGTACAGCACGGGCAAGGACAGGGCGAGCGCCACCGCCGGCGGCACCAGCGCGAGGAGCCGCAGCACCGCAAGGGACCCCGTGCCGGGCGCGCCCGCCTTGCCGCCGGGGCGGACCCGGGCCCCGATCCCCTCGTCGGCGACGCCCTCCAGCGCGAGCTCGATCCCGCGACGCTCTGCCCAGGCGCCCGCCACGAGGCCGCCGGCAAGCAGCAGGACGCCTGCCGCCCCGCCGACGGCCGCCGTTCGCACGACGTCTGGCGACGGGTCGCCGAACGCCAGCGTGCTGATCGGCGCCCCGAGCAGGTTCTGCACGCCCGTGATCGTGGGCAGCACCGTGATCGGCCAGGCCAGGACCACGATGCCGCCGCCCGCCAGGAACCCCGCGAGCGCGAGCACCCACGTGGAGGGCCGGACGAGCGTCACCACGATGCCCGTCGTGACCACCGCCCGCAGCGGCAGGCGCCGTCCCGTCTCCCGCGCCGGGGACGAGGGCGGCACCGACGACGGCGGCACCGACGACGTCGGACCCGCCGCCATGGACGCTGTCAGGGCGCCGTGCTGGGCACGGCCGACGGGGCCACCGACGGGGCGGCGGTCGGCACCGCGGCCGGGCTCGCGCTCGGCGTGGTGCCACCGGTCAGGGTGCCCAGCCGCTGGAGGGCCGTCTGCACCTTGGCCATCTCCGACCCGTAGGTCGCGAAGTCGCCGTTGTGCAGCGCCTGCTGCGCCAGGTCGAAGTGCTGGTTCGCGTAGGAGACCAGGCCCTGCACGTCCGAGGGCAGCGACCCCGGCGTGGTGGACGGGACGGGCCCCGAGGAGGCGCCGGGCGCCGGCGCCGGCGAGGACCCCGGCGTGGGCGAGGCGCCCGACCCGCCGCTGCCCCCGCCGCTCCCTTGTGTCGCCAGGAGCTGGTTGAGCGCGTCGCTGAGGGTGTTCGCCCAGACCACGGTCGTGGGGCTGGCGACGATGATCTTCTGGAACAGCGGGAACTTGGACGAGGTGGACTGCAGGTACACCGGCTGCAGGTAGATCAGCGCGTTCCCGACGGGCACGACGATCAGGTTGCCGCGCACCACCGAGCTGCCGCTCTGGTCCCACAGCGTCATCTGGGCGCTGATCACCGGATCGGCGTCGATCCGCCCCTCGATCTGCGCCGGGCCGAACACCGTGGTGTCCGACGGGAACTGGAACACCTTGACCTGCCCGTAGTTGGGGCTGTCGTTGCGGGCGGCCACCCAGGCGATCATGTTCGGCCGGCTGGCCGCGATCATCGGCTGGAGGAGCAGGAACTCGGCCTTCGGCTGGCCGGGGATCCGCATCACCGTGTAGTAGGACTCGGACGCCAGGCTCTGGGTGCTGCTGGTGCTGGTCGGGATCGTCCAGCGGTCGGTGTTGTTGAAGAACGTGAGCGTGTCGGTCACGTGGTACCGACCGTAGACCTGGGCCTGCACGTCGAACTGCTGCTCGGCCGTTCGGACATGCGACTGGAGCCCGGACGGCATGGCGGACAGCGGCTGGAACAGGGTCGGGAACACGCCCTCCCACGCGCGGATGAGCGGATCCGACTGGTCGCTCACGTAGAAGTGCATCGTGCCGTCGTAGGCGTCCATCGTGATCTTGACGCTGTTGCGGATGTAGTTGAACTGCTGGTTGGACAGCTGCGAGCCGTCGGCGAGCACCGAGCCGTCGAAGGGCGTCGCCTGCGGGAAGCGGTCGCTGATCGTGTAGGCGTCCTGCACGTACACGAGGCGCCCGTTCTCGACCACCAGGTACGGGTCCTTGTCGAGCTGCAGGAACGGGGCGATGAGCCCCAGCCGGTCGGAGAGCGTCCGGTGGAACAGCAGCTGGCTGGCGGAGGTGATCTGGTCCGAGATCAGCAGGTTCAGGTCCTGGAACCGAGTCGCGAACATCAGCCGGCTGAGCATGCTGTCGAGCGGGACACCGGACGTGCCGGTCCAGCGCGTGGTGGTGTCCGACGCGCCGTTGGCTGCGGGGATGTCGAACTCGTTCTGGCGGGCGCCCACCACCACGTAGTGGTTGTCGCTCTCGCCGAAGTAGATCCGCGGCTGCGTCACCTGCGGCGCCCCGTTGGAGGACACCGGCGGCAGGTCCTTGATCCACAGGTCTGGCTGGCCTTCCGGGGTGACCTGGTTCACCGGCACCATCGCGAGGCCCACGCCGTGGGTGTAGACGATCCGCTGGTTGACCCAGCCCGTGGCGGTGGCGCTGTTGTCCACGGCCAGCTCGCGGCCCGACAGCATGACCTGGCGCAGGCTGCCGTTGATCACGTAGCGGTCCGTGTCCACGTCGTTGAACGTGTAGTACTGGCGGACCGTCTGCAGCTGGTCGAGCGTGGTCTGCAGCGGGCGGTAGTCCCACAGGCGAGCGTTGGAGAACGTGTCCGCCTCGGACGTGATGTCGGCCGCCGTTAACGGGGCGGTGCCCCCATAGGACTCCGTCTGCCATTGGTCGAGCCCGTAGGCGAGCCGGGTCATCGCGATGTTGTTGGCGATGTACGGCTGCTCCTGCGCGTACTGGTTGGGATCGACGGTGAACCGCTGGATGAGGTACGGGTAGACGGTGCCGAGGGCGACCGACGCGACCAGCCACACGCCCACGACCACGCCCAGCGGCCACATCCAGCGGGTGAACGCGCCGGCGACGAGCAGGGCGCCCGCGATCCCCGAGAGGAACGTCAGGACGTCGTAGGCCATGAACCGGGCGTTCGCGTCGGTGAACGCGACGCCCGTGGCCACCCCGGCCTGGCTGTACACCAGCTCGTACTTGTCGAGCTGGTAGCCGAAGGCGACGGACAGCAGGTACAGCCCGCCAATGACCGCGAGGTGGACGCGGACGCGGGTGACGAACACCTCGCCCCCGCGGCTCGCCGCCACCAGGTACCGGGCGGCCGCCGCGACCAGCGCCGCGAGCAGCACGCCGTTGACCACCGACTGGACGAGTCGCCAGAACGGCAGCTCGAACAGGAAGAAGCTGATGTCCTTGCCGAAGATCGGGTCCGCCACCGTCCCGGTCGGGGAGTACGGGACGCGGTGGACCCACAGCGCGATCGTGTCCCACGCGCCCGCCAGCGTCCCGGCGATGCCGAGCGCCACCAGCACCGACACGGCGACGATCGCCCAGGTTGCGAGCGGGGTCATGTCCGGCATCTCGGCGCCATCGAGGCCGCCGCTGACGCGGATCCCCGAGCCGAAGGGGCCCCCGGGCCCGAACGGGCTGCCCTGGCCGAACGGCGGCTCGCCGCGCAGGCGCGCGTTGTGCTCGGCCTGGCGCTGCTGCTCGGTCCAGCGATCGAACAGCTCGCGGAGCCGGCCGGGCCGGCTCGGATCGCGCGGCGGGACCAGGCGCCCGGCCAGCCACAGGTTGACGAGCAGCACCAGCAGCGTGACCACGAGGCCCAGGGCGAACAGGCCGGCCTGCGCGCTGAGGCGCGTCCAGAACACCGCGTCGAAGCCGACGCTCTGGTACCAGGCGATGTCGGTCCAGAGGTTGGCGACGCTGCCGAAGAGAAGCACGACGGCCACC
>JAKAMV010000347.1 GCA_021812735.1 Chloroflexota bacterium
GGACGGACCGGCGACCGCGCGGGAGATCCGCCGCCGCGAGCACGCCGCCAGCCTGAGCCCGATCCCCGTCGTCGCCATGACCGCGAGCGTCCTGCCGGAGGACCGCGCCCGCATGCTCGAGTCGGGGATGGACGACCATCTCGCCAAGCCCATCCGACCGGACGACCTGACCAGGGTGCTGGCCTCGTGGCTGCCGGCGGGCACCGCCCCCCGCACGACCGCGATCCCGCCGCTGGAGACGGGAGACGCGCCAGACGCGGCCGCCGAGGCGGCGGGCGGGGGCGAGTCGGTGGTGGACCCCGCGGTGTTCGCACGCCTCTCCGACCTGGGCGACACCACGTTCGTGGACCGGATCGTGCGGCTGTTCCTGGCCGACGCCGCCGAGCGCGTGGACCAAGTGGAGGAGGCCCTCGAGGCGGGGGACGTCCTGCGCCTGCGGATCGCGCTGCACGCGCTCGAGGGCATCTGCGGGAACGTTGGGGCCATCGCGCTCGACCGGCGGGCGCGCGAGCTGCACGAGACCATCCGGCGGCGGGAGGACCGCGGCGAGGAACCGCTGGCGCGGCCGCTGGGAGCGTCGGGCCTCGAGACGCTGCTGGACGCGACGCGAGAATGGTTCCGGGGTGCGATCGCGCGCGCAGCGAGTCGCTAGGTCGGCTCCGACCGGGGCCTGACCGCGGGCGATCGCCCGGGAGACGGCGCTCAGGCCCCGGTGCTCAGGCCCCGGCGAGCGACTCGGCTTGCGGCCGGGAGCGCGGGGCGAGCCGGTCGTAGCCGGACCGGTCCCCCCAGCCCACGGCGCTGGGAACGGGCTCCGGCGGGTTGAGCAGCTCCTCGGGGTCGAGCCGGGAGAACGCGTCCACCACGTCCGGGTCGAACTGCGTGCCGCGGTTCCTGGCGATCTCGTCCACCGCGAGGTCGATGGGCCAGGCGGACTTGTAGGGCCGCTCGTGGGTGAGGGCATCGAACACGTCCGCCACGCTGACGATCCGCGCGCCGATCGGGATGTCGTGCGCCACCAGCCCGAAGTAGCCCCGGCCGTCCCAACGCTCGTGGTGGGTCCGCGCGATGTTCTCCGCCAGCTGGAGCAGGCTGGAGCGGCTGCCCGCCAGGATGCGCGCCCCGATCTCCGTGTGCGTCTTCATCTCCTCGAACTCCTCGGGCGTGAGGCGCCGCGGGGCGAGGAGGATGGCGTCGGGAATGCCGATCTTGCCCAGGTCGTGCAGCGGCGCCGCGAGACGCAGGAGGCGGACGTCTGACTCCTCCATCGTCATCTGCCGCGCGATGAGCGCCGTCACCCGCCCCACGCGCAGCACGTGCCGACCGGTCTGGTCGTCGCGATACTCGGCCGTCCGGGCAAGCCGCTCGAGGGTCTCGAGCTGTGCCTCCTCAACGTCGGCGGTCCGCTCGATGACGCGCTGCTCGAGCGTCGCGTTCTGGTACTCGAGGTCCAGGTACAGGCGCCGTGTCTCGAGCAGGTTCTTGGTGCGCTGGACCACCTCGATGTTGTCGATGGGCTTGGTCAGGAAGTCCCGTGCCCCGGCGTCGAGCGCGCGGCGACGCGATTCCTCGGTGACGTCCGCCGTCAGGACCAGGATCGGCAGGTAGCCGGCGGCCTCCACCTGCGGGCGGACCGCCTCCATGACGCCGAAGCCGTCCAGACCGGGCATGTGGAGGTCCACGACGAGGAGGTCGGGCGTCCGCAGCGCCACGAGCGGGGCCACCGCGTACGGGTCCTGCGTGAAGATGATGTCGTGCAGGCCGGCTTTCTCGAGCACCTGATACATCAGGCGCAGGTTCAGCTCCTGGTCGTCAACGAGCAGCACCCGCATGTCTCGGAGGCGGGGCGGGAGCAGAGGCAGCGTTCGCTCCGGCATGCCGGGGATGATCCCCCGCGCGCGCTGAAATCGCAACCACCCAAGGAGGGGGCCCGACCGGCGTCGGCATCGGTCGATCGCGGGACGGCCGTCCCGGGCCGCGCGGGGGCGCCGTGGCAGGACCGGGCGGTCGGTTGACGGGCGCTACTCGGCGGCCCGCCCGCGGATCGTGATCACGAGCAGCAGGAGTCCCGTCTCCGCCACGTCCACCCCCGCGATCAGCAGCGCGGCGACGAGGGGCACGGGGCTGCCGAGCAGCCAGCCGCCCGCCGCGGCGAGGGCCGCCACTGCAAGGAAGACGAAGCGCACGCCGCGGATCAGGCTGGCGAGGTCACGGGCGTCCGCCGCGCCCGGGGGAGCGGCCCGGCCCGCCTCGATCCGCGCGATCGCCTCGGCGAGCAGGCGCAGCGCGGCGAGGGCCATCACCGCCACGAGCGCGGATCGGACCAGCGCCGGCAGGGTGGCGATGGCCTGGGCGGCCTGGCCGTTCCAGCCGGCGACCGTGCCGCCGGCGACGGCGAGCAGCCCGGCAGCCACCCATGCGCCGCGAAGGTCCAGGCGGCGGCTCACTGGGGGCCGCCCCGCGGGCTGCAGGGGATCGCGAGCGGCAGCTCGGCAGCCCGCCCGCGCTCGATCAGCCAGGCCCGCAGGACCGGCGCCCGCGACGCGTCGGCCAGCGAGACCAGCACGTGCACCGCGCTCGGCCATGCCGCCTCGGCGATGTCGGCGGACGACGGGACCGCGGGGGTGCGGGGGTGCGAGTGGACCACGCCCCACAGCTCCCCGCCGGCCCGGTCCAGGTCCGCGAGGACCGCGAGCAGGTCATCGGGGTGGACGAGGTAGCGCGACGGGGACGCGGCGGCGTTCCGGCAGGCGACGTAGCGATGCGCGGTGCCGCCGTCGGCGGCGGGCGCGGACCCGACAATCACCCCGCAGGCCTCGTTGGGGCGCTCGGCGAGCGCGTGGCGGGCAATGGCCCCGGCGATCGCCGACGGCAGGCAGACGGCGGGCACGGGCGGCGCTCCCTGCTGGGCGATGGGTCAGCCGGCGTCCTTGGCGAGCGGCTTGGCCCCGATGTCCGCGAGCAGGTGCTGCAGCGAGTCGAAGCTGAGCATCGCGCACTTGAGGCGGGCCGGGCTGATCTCGATGCCGAGCAGCTCCAGCAGGTCCGTGGCGGCGAAGGCCACCACCTCCTCCAAGGGCTTGCCCCTGATCTCGTCGGTCAGCAGCGACGCCGATGCCTGGCTGATGGCGCAGCCCCGGCCCGTGAAACCGACGGCGGTGACGACGCCGTCCTCCACCTGGAGCTGCATGGTGATCCGGTCGCCGCAGAGGGGGTTGGACCCCTCGTACGAGGCCGTGGGCTGCTCCAGCACCCCGAAGTTGTGGGGCCGCCGGTAGTGCTCGAGGATGTAGTCGCGGTACAGGTCGTCCATGGGCCCTCGGAGTGTAGCGCCGACCGTCCGCGCACGGTCCGCTGGTGTCCGCCGACGGCTTGCTGGCCGCTTCCCCGACCGTCTCGCGTGTCCGGTGGCCCGCCTGAAGGGGCACCCGGCGGCTGGCGAGAATCCTGCCCAACCCGCGGTCGTCCGCAGCGCGCCGGTCTGCGGACTGCGAGTCGGCGCGCCTGTTTGCCGATCGTTAACCGATTTCGCAACGCACGTCTCGAACGGGCATCGTAGTATCCGAACCGCAACGTGGAGTCAGCGCACGGCCTGCGGGCCGCGGCCGCCCCACGGGCCGCTGGACGACGCAGGTGCGCCGCCCGCGTGGCACCGGCACCGGAACCGGCACCGCTTGGGTGCACGGCCCCGGGCGCCAGCCGACACGGGCCGACGGGCTCGGCCCACGGAGGAGAAACGCGCATGGAACTTAAGACCCGGGTGTTCACCACCCTGGCCGCCGCAGCCGTGGTCGTGTCCGCGTGCAGCGGCAGCAGCGCGACGCCAGCGCCGACGACGGCGCCGACAACGGCGGCCTCGACCGCCCCGAGCGCGGCGGCGAGCACATCGGCCTCGACCGCCCCGAGCGCGGCGGCGAGCGCAGCGGCAGTTGACTGGAAGACCGCCACGTCCGCCGGGCCGGGCGGCGTGGACGCCGTCTGCGCGGCCGGCAAGGCTGAGGGTCAGGTCAACCTGATCGCGACGCCGCCGGACTGGGCGAACTACGGCCAGATGATCACCGACTTCACCGCGAAGTACGGGATCAAGGTCCAGTCCGACCAGCCCGACGCCGACAGCCAGACCGAGATCACGACCGCCAAGCAGCTGGCCGGCACCGGCCGCCAGCCGGACATCTTCGACCTGGGCACCATCGTCGCCCTCGCGAACACGGACCAGTTCGCGCCGTACCAGCCGGTCACCTGGAACGACATCCCGGCCGCGAACAAGGAGGCCACCGGCCTCTGGATCAACAACTACACCGGCTACATGTCGATCGGCTACGACACCTCGCTGGGCACGATCTCGAAGGTGTCCGACCTCGCCGACCCGAAGTACAAGGGCAAGGTGGCCCTCAACGGCGACCCGCTCAAGGCGGCCGCCGGCTTCGACGGCGTCGTCATGGCCTCGCTGGCCAACGGCGGCTCGGCTGACAACATCGCCCCCGGCGTGACCTTCTTCAAGAACCTCGCCGCCAGCGGCAACCTGCTGCCGGTTGACCCGAACCCGGCGACGATCGCCTCCGGCCAGACCCCGATCGTGATCGACTGGACGTACAACAACGCCGCCCAGACGGCCGCGCTCGCGCCCAAGGGCATCACCTGGGCCACGGTCATCCCGTCGGACGCCCCGCCCGTCGCCTCGTTCTACAACGAGGCCATCAACAAGGACGCCGCCCACCCGGCCGCCGCGCGCTGCTGGGAGGAGTACGTCTTCTCCGACGCCGGGCAGAACACCTGGCTCAAGGGCTTTGCGCTGCCGGTCCGCCTCGCGGCGATGCAGGCGGCCGGCACCCTGGACCAGGCCGCGTTCAAGGCGCTGAACCCGCCGACGACCGCCCCGGTCCAGCTGACCCCCGCCCAGGTGGACGCGGCCAAGGCCGTCCTGACCGCCCAGTGGAAGTTCATCACCATCAAGTAGCGATCGAGCAGCGAGGGACGGAGGGGCACGCATGACCGACACGCCGGCCACCGCGCCCGCGTCCCCCTCGCCGGCGCCGGCCGGTCCCGCCTCGCGCGGGGCCGGCTCCGGCCGTCTCAGGGGGGCGGGGAACTACCTGGCCCTCCTCCCCTTCCACCTCTATGTCGGGCTGTTCCTCGTGCTCCCGACGCTCATCGTCGTCATCGGCGCGTTCACCACCGCCAGCGGCTCGTTCACGTGGAACAACATCGCGGCGATCTTCTCCTCGGACGTGTTCCCGGACGCGTTCCTGAAGTCGATCGAGCTCGCGGTCTCCACCGCCATCCTGGGCGCCGTGTTCGGCGGTCTGCTCGCGTGGGCGGTGGTGCGGGGCAACCCCAACGGCCTGCTCCGCCAGTTCGTGGTCGCTGCCTCGGGCGTGCTGGCCCAGTTCGGCGGCGTGATGCTGGCCTTCGCGTTCCTCGCCACGTTCGGGTTCAACGGCCTTGTCACGCTGTTCCTCAAGAACCAGCTCGGCGTGGCTCTCGACATGTCGTGGCTGTACACGCTGGCCGGCCTCGCCGTCGTCTACACCTACTTCCAGATCCCGCTGATGCTGATCGTCTTCCTGCCCTCGCTCGACGGGCTCCGGCAGGAGTGGTACGACGCGTCGGCGAGCCTGGGCGGCGGGGCGTGGTCCTTCTGGCGCAACGTCGGCGGGCCTATCCTTGCCCCTAGCTTCCTCGGCTCGCTGCTCCTGCTGTTCACCAACGCGTTCTCGGCGTACGCCACCGCCGCCGCGCTGATCAGCCAGGGCGCGCCGATCATCACCCTCCAGGTCGCCAGCCAGATGCAGAGCGAGGTCGTGCTCGGCCAGGAGAACGTGGGCAAGGCGCTGGCCCTGGGCATGATCGTGATCGTGTCGCTGGTCATGGCGGCCTACGCCTGGATCCAGCGCCGAGCCTCGAGGTGGGTCCGATGAGCCTCACGCCCGCCCAGCTCGGCGCCGCGGAACCGCACGGCGGGGCCATGGTCGCCAAGCGCCCCAAGGGCGCCGGCAAGGGCCTCCAGCCACCGCTCAGCCAGCGCGCGGCCCGGATCGTCGTCCTGGTCCTGGTGCTTGGCTACCTGATCCTGCCGCTGCTCGCCATGCTGGAGTTCTCCACGCGCGGCGATTACGACCGGGCCACCAAGACGTTCACCCGAAGCCTCCAGTCGTACGCCAACATCTTCAGCTACCCGAACCTGATCGACGGCATCGTGACCTCGCTCGAGATCGCGGTCCTGACCGTGTTCGGCATGCTGCTGCTGCTGGTCCCCACGATGGTCTGGACGGTGGTCCGGGTGCCGCGCATGCGGCGGGTCGTGGAGTTCCTGTGCCTCCTGCCGCTCGCCATCCCGGCGATCGTGATCGTGGTGGGCATCGCCCCCGTCTACCAGTGGATGGGCCAGAACCTGGGCGCCATCGGCGGGTCGGCCCTGACCCTGACGTTCATCGACATCATCCTGGTGCTGCCCTACTCGTACCGCGCGATCGACTCCAGCCTGCGGTCCATCGACACGGCCACGCTGTCGGACGCGGCGCGGAGCCTGGGCGCCGGCTGGCCGCGCACGATCTTCGAGGTGATCGTCCCCAACATCCGGGGCGGCATCCTCTCCGCCTCCGTCCTCGCCATCGCCCTGGTCCTGGGCGAGTACACGATCTCGTCGCTGCTGTCGTTCAACACGGTGCAGGTGGTCATCTACCTGCTCGGCAAGCGCGACCCGTTCGTCTCGGTCGCCGTGTCGCTGCTCGCCCTGCTGTTCGCGTTCACCCTGCTGTTCGTCATCTCCCGCTTCGCCGCTGGCGCCGACCATCGCGCCCAGCGAGCCGCCGAGGAACCCTCTTGATGACCTCCGCCAGCACCAGTCCCGCCCCCGCCGGGCACGGCGTCGCCGTGGTCTTCGAGGACATGCACCGCTGGTACGGCACGGTGCACGCCCTCCAGGGCCTGTCCATCGACATCGCCCCGGGCGAGCTGATCGCGCTGCTCGGTCCGTCAGGTTGCGGCAAGACCACCGCCCTGCGAGCGCTCGGCGGCCTGGACGAGGTGGACCAAGGCCGGATCCTGGTGGGCGGCAAGGACATCACCCGGGTGCCGGCCAACAAGCGGAACATGGGGATCGTGTTCCAGGCCTACAGCCTGTTCCCCAACATGACCGCGCGCGACAACGTCGCCTACGGCTTGCGGCTGCGGCGCGTGGACGGCGCGACCCGCAAGCGCAAGGCCGAGGAGACCCTCGATCTGGTCGGCCTGGGCGACCAGGCGAACAAGTACCCGCACCAGATGTCGGGTGGCCAGCAGCAGCGCGTGGCGCTCGCTCGGGCCCTCGCCATCGAGCCCAGCGTGCTGCTGCTCGACGAGCCGCTCTCGGCGCTGGACGCCAAGGTGCGCCGCCAGCTCCGCGAGGAGATCCGGCGGATCCAGATCATGGTTGGCATCACCACCCTGTTCGTGACCCACGACCAAGAGGAGGCCCTCGCGATGGGCGACCGCGTGGGCGTCATGTCCGCCGGGCGCCTAGAGCAGATCGCCGCGCCGGCCGAACTCTACGAGCGCCCCCAGACGCGGTTCGTGGCGGAGTTCGTGGGCCTGACCAACCGGATCCCGGGCAAGACCGACGGCGGCGAGGTCCACGTGCTGGGCCAGAGGGTGCCGCTGGTGCCCGGCGCAACCGACCGCGGCGACGTGAAGGCGCTGGTGCGCCCCGAGCATGTCCGGCTGGCCGCCAATCCGCAGGGCGCCGGCCGGGTGCTCGCCGTCAGCTTCCTGGGTTCGATGTGCCGCGCGCAGGTGGCGCTGCCCGACGAGACGATCGTGGTGGCCCAGCTGTCGGCGGCAGAGGCGTCAGGGCTGTACCCGGGCGTGGCGGTGGAGGTGAGCGTGGTGCCCGAGCCGGTCTTCGCCGTCGCCAGCTAGGGACCGGCTAGACCCGCGGCCGCAGGGGGGTCAAACGGCACCCCAGTCGCTCCGTCGCCGCATCGTCGTTCCGTCGTCGCTCGAGGTCGCCCGCATGTCCGCTGTCCCCCTTCCCGGCCTCCGTCAGATCACCGAGCCCGCCCGCACCATCGACGTGGTCCACGAGACGGACGTCCTGGTGGTGGGCTCCGGGCCCGGCGGCCTGGGCGCCGCGCTGGGTGCCGCGCGCGCCGGGGCGCGGACCACGCTGCTGGAGCGCTTCGGCTGCTTCGGCGGCAACATCACGGCCGTCGGCGTGGAGAGCTTCGCCTGGTACCGCCACGAGCAGACCGTGGACAGCGTGGGCATCGGCTCCGAGATCGAGGCCCGGGCGCGGGCGGCCGGCGCCACCTCCGACGAGAGCCAGTCCACCAGCCAGGCCTTCGACGCCGAGGGCTTCAAGGTGGTCGCCGACCGGCTGGTCGAGGAGAACGGGATCACCCCGATGCTCCACCGGACCTTCGTGGCGCCCATCGTCGAGGACGGCGTGGTCCGCGGCGTGATCACGGAGAGCAAGTCGGGCCGCGAGGCGATCCTCGCCCGCCGGGTGGTGGACGCGACGGGCGATGCCGACGTCGCCTACCGGGCCGGCGCCCCGACCCGCAAGACGCCTCGCGAGGAGATGCTCTCCGCGTCGGTGGTGTTCTCGATGACCGGCGTCAACAAGCGCGCGTTCATCGACGCGATCAAGGCGGACCCGCCCAGGTACCGCGACTGGGCGGGCAACTTCGAGTGGGACATCAAGACCGACGGCAAGGAGGACGAGATGTTCTCGCCCTTCCTCCGCAAGCCGTTCAAGAAGGCCGTGGAGGCGGGCCTCATCCCGCCGGGCCTGATCACGATGGCCGGCACCTACGGGACGGTCCACGACAACGGCGACCTGACGTACCTCAACCTGATCCACATGGGCGAGGTGGACGGGACCTCTGCCGACGAGCTGTGCCGGGCCGAGATCGAGGGCCGGCGGCAGGCGATGCACGCGATCGAGGCGCTGCGCGCGTTCATGCCCGGCTGCGAGACCGCGACGCTGCGCAACTTCGGCATGACCGTGGGCCTGCGCGACACCC
>JAKAMV010000348.1 GCA_021812735.1 Chloroflexota bacterium
CCGCCAGGCCCGCCGGTCGGCCCCGGATCGGCGGGAGCGACGGTCCGGTGCGTCCCGCGCGAAGGGCCGATCGGACCGGGCAGGTCGGCTGTCGCGCGTGCGCGCCGGCAGCCGACCCGAGCCGGGCGTCCGCTCAGCAGGCTGCGGTCACCTGCGGGAGCGTCTTGGCTCCGCGCCGGACCGCCCTGCCTGGGCGATGACGTACCTGGCCCAGCGGTCTGCCAGACCACCCCAGACTGACCGTAGCCGAGGCTCCGCCTCCGCGACATCCGCGATCACCCGCTCCGGGTCCACCCCGGCTCGTCGCAGGTCATCGGCGCCGTGGTGGGCCCACTCGCTCGCGCTCGCGAGCAGGACCTCAGGGTGAAACTGCGTCCCCCACGCCGACTCGCCGACCCGGAAGGCCTGATGGGGAAAGCGGTCGGTACTGCACAGCAGCGTTGACTCCGGGGGCAGCTCGACGATCTCCTCCCAGTGCCACTCCACTGCGGGCACCGGCCCCGGCAGGTCCCCGAACAGCGCGTCGGACCGCCCCTCGGGAGTCAGCCTGAGGGTCTGGATGCCGAGCTCCGGCCCTCCCGGCGCCCGGCCCACCTTGCCGCCGGCGACATCTGCGAGCAACTCGCCGCCGAGGCACACGCCAAGCAGGGGCACTGCGTCAGCCAGCGCATCCGCCATCAGCCGGCGCACGGCCGGCAGCCAAGTCGCCCGGTCGTCGTCAAAGGGCCCCAGGCTACCGCCGAGGACGACGAGCCCCTGGTAGCCGCTCAAGGTGGCCGGTAGTGGCTCGCCGAGGTACGGTCGGACCAACTGGAGCCGCACCCCGCTGGCGACGATCCGGTCGCCTAGATATCCCGGGCCGGTGCCGTCTTCGTGCTCGACGGCCAGAACCCGCGGCGCCGCAGTGCCATCGCGCTCGGTCACAGCCGCCCGGCCTCGATGATCCGCCGCAGGAAGGCCCTCGTGCGGTCCTGCGTTGGGGCCCCGAAGATCTGCTCCGGCGGCCCTTGCTCCAGGATGACCCCATCGTGGAGGAAGCAGACCTGGTGCGCGACCTCGCGGGCGAAGGACATCTCGTGGGTCGCCAGCAGCATGGTCAGCCCCTCGGCGGCCAGCTCGCGCACGATGTCGAGCACCTCGGCGACGAGTTCGGGGTCCAGGGCAGACGTGATCTCGTCGAGCAGCAGGACGCGCGGGTTCATCGCCAGCGCCCGCACGATCGCCACACGCTGCTGCTGCCCGCCGGACAGGCCGTCGGGGTAGCTGGACGCCTTTCCCTCCAGCCCGACCCGGGCCAGCAGCTCTCGGCCGCGCTGCTCGGCCTCGCTCCGATCGAGGCCGCGGACCCGCCGCGGGGCGAGCGTGATGTTGTCGAGCACCGTCATGTGCGGGAACAGGTTGAAGGCCTGGAACACGATCCCGACGTCACGGCGCAGCCGGTTGACGTCGGTGCCCTCGCCGGAGACCACCTCGCCATCGAGGCGGATCTCGCCCGAGTTGATGGGCTCGAGGGCGTTCACGCACCGAAGCAACGTGGACTTTCCGCAGCCGGACGCGCCGATCAGGCAGATGACCTGATGCTGCTCGACCGTCAGGTCGATCCCCTTGAGCACCGGGACCTGCCCATACGACTTGTGCAGGGACCTGATCTCGAGAAACGGCATCGCCGCTAGCCCCGAGCCTGCATGCGGTTCTGGTCGCGCGCGAGCATCCGGTCCACAAACCGCGTCTGCGGGATGGTGATCACGATGAACAGCGCGGCCACGACCGTGACCGAGGACAAGTTGAAGTAGTTGCTCGAGTAGATCTTGGCCTGCGTGAAGGCGTCGACGGTTCCGATCACGGTGACCAGGGACGTGTCCTTCTGGAGGCCGATAAAGTCGTTGAGCAGTGGCGGGACGACCCGGCGGATGGCCTGCGGCACGATGACCGACTGCATCGTCGCCGAGTAGGAGAGGCCTAGCGACCGCGCGGCCGCCATCTGGCTGGGGTGGATGCTCTGGATCCCGGCCCGGTAGACCTCCGCCACGTAGGCGCCGTAGACGAGCGCGAGGGCGAAGATCGCCGCCCACGTCGGGCTCATGGCGCTCAGCACGGGGACCCCCGCCAGCGGCAGACCGAAGCCGACCAGATAGATGACGATGATCGCGGGCACCGCCCGGAAGGCGTCGATGTATGCCGTCGCCAGAAAGGCGATGGGCCGGCCGGCACGCCCGGGCGCAAGCCGGGCCAAGGCCACAACAAGACCCCACGCCAGGACGATCACCTCGCCGACGACGGCGATGAACAGGTTCGTGCCGAACGCCTTGGTGACCTCCAGCCAGCTGCGCGAGACCATGTCCGGGGCGAAGAAGGTCTGCTGCACGGCGCGGTTGTTGGCCAAGAGGAACAGCACGAACAGCGCGACCACCGCGGCCGCAAGGCACGAGCCCATGGCCACGAGCGACGAGTTGCGCGACCGGGCCCGATGCACGCGGAACCCGACGGCGTCGCCGGCCACCAGCATGCGTCGGGCGGTCCGGCCGTCCACCACGGCAGCTGCCGCAGGGCGGAGCAGCGCGACACTGGACGCCGCCCCTGCCACGGACACCGCGAGCAGAACCCAGTGCGCGGGGCTGGACGGCGGCGCATTGTCGTACAGCTGCGTCGCCGTCCAGATGATGAAGATGATCGTGGCGACGACCGTGAGCACCGCCAGCGAGGCCAGCCCGGTTGTCCCCGGGGAGGTCTGTGCGCCCGCTGGGGATGCCGACTCGGCGCCCGGGGACATCACGGGAGAGGCCACACCGCCACCGAGGACGGGTCGCCGCCGAAGGCGGGGCCGAGGTAGGTCTTGGTCAGCTGATCCAACGTTCCGTCAGCCTTGCAGTCAGCCAGGATCTGGTTCACCGTGGCCAGGTTGGGCGAGCCCTTGGGCATCAGGATCCCGTATGCCTGGTCCGTCTTGTACTGCCCGACCACGGCGACTTGGCCGCCGGACTGCTTCGCTTGGCCGAGCTCGATCGCGACGTCCTGCAGGTATGCATCGATCCGACCCGCGGCGACGGCGGCCAGCGCTTCCGAGTCACCCGGGTAGACGCTTGGCGCCTGCTGCGGCTTGAGGGTGTCCTGGACCCACTGCTGGGCGGCCGTTCCCTGCTTGACGCCAAGGCGGAGCCCCAGCAGGTTCGTGGCTGTCACGTTGGCGCCGGTCTTCGCCAGCACGCCGATGTATGAGTTGTAGTAAGGATCGCTGAAGTCGAACACCTGCTGCCGAGCCGGCGTGATCGAGATCTCGTCGAGCGACATGTCGAAGCCGGTCAGCTTGCCCGAAACCAGCTGGTCAAAAGAGACGTTCTGGAGGTCCATCGACGTGAGCCCGCTGCGATACGCGATGTCCGCGGCAAGGCAGTATTCGTAGCCGCTCTTGATGCTGGTGACGGTGTCGCCGTTCCACCAGCCAGCCGAGGGGAGATCGGCCTTGATCGTAAGAACGCCCGGCGCGACCGTCTGCAGATGGTATTTGCCTGGCGTTCCGGTCAGTTGGCACTCGCCGAACGAAACGGCTGCGGCGCTCGCGGCCGTGCTGGCCAAAGCGCTGGGAACCGTGCTGGCTCCCGGGCTGGCCGCGACGCCGGGCGCATTGCTGGCCGATGCCCCACCGGTACTCGCCGGTGTGGCCGAGCTCCCGCTGCCACACCCAGCCACGACGATCGCCACACAGACCGAGACCACTCCCAGCGCACGCCGACCACGCATCTTCGCCCTCCTGCAGCTCTACCCAAAACGGTTTAGGCTGAGCGCGCACAGTGTGGTGACTCTGCTAAGTTCCGTCAAGAGGTCGTCCCACAAGGAGGGCGCAGCGTGCGTGGCGCCGAGAAGCGCGTGGGCATCCGGGACGTCGCCCAGGCTGCCGGCTTGTCGATCACCACCGTCTCGTGGGCGCTCAATGGCAAGGGCGAGGTGGCGCCCGCCACCCGAGAACGAGTCCGGCGCGTGGCGGCGGAGCTGGGCTACCGGCCCAACGAGGCGGCGCGGGCCCTCCAGTCGGGAAGGAGCCGGATCCTCGGCGTCGCCGTCGCGCACCGCGAGACGGGGCCGTGGCAGCAGACGTACCTCCCCTACTACCGGTCGGTGGTCGCCGGCGCGGCGATCGAGGCCGTGAACCACGGCCACGCGATCGCGGCCATCCCGGTCAGCGGCGGGCGCGGCCTCGAGGTCCCCGTCCCGTTCGACGGGCTGATCGTCGTTGACCCCGTGCACCATGACCCCGTGCTCGAGGAGTGCCGCCGCCGGGACATCCGAGTCGTTGCGGACGGCCGACCCATCGACCCCGGGTTCGAGGACATTCCCGTCGTGGAGAGCGACATCGCCACCGGACTAGGGCTCGCCCTCGATGACGCGGCCGGGCAGGGCGCCCGCCACTTCGCGCTGTTGACCGGGCCGCAGCCAGATGCGTTCACCCTGGACACGGAGCGGCACTTCCGGGAATGGTGCCGGCGCCATGGCCTGCGCAGCACGGTGCGCCGCGTCCGCGCCACGGAGTCTCCGCACGCCGCCGCGGCGGATCTGCTGGACCGCCACCCTGAGATCGACGCGGCCCACGCGCTCAACGAGACCTACGGACGCGCCATGCTCGAGGTGGCGGCCGAGCGCCAGATCACGGTCCCGGACGGACTCCACTTGTCCATGATGGGTGAGCCGTCCGAGGTTGACCGCCAGCGCGGCGTCTCCTACCTCAGCCTTGACCCGGTCAGCGTCGGGGCAGCCTGCGTCCGGCTGTTGATCGCCGCGCTCAACGACGAACCGACGGAGAACGTCTTGATCCCCTGCGCGTTCGTATCGGGGCGCGAGACGGCGACTCCGCTCGATCTGGCGGGCAACGGTGGCCCGGCGGGGCAGGCCCGGCCGTGACGTGCGTGCTGTGGCGCCCCCGGCAGGAATCGAACCTGCGGCCAACCGCTTAGAAGGCGGCTGCTCTATCCGCTGAGCTACGGGGGCTTGGTTAGTCGCTCAGTTCACGCACGGAACGGGCGACCGTGGCCCAGTTGACGGCCCGTGCTACCCTTCCCACGTCGGATGCTGAGCAACCTACTGGGGGTGACTGGATGACCACCGGGACCGCCGACAACGTCGCCACGCTGCCCATCCTACGCGACTCGTTCGCGCTGCACCTCGACGCGACGCGACGGCCCAAGACGGGCGTGATCTACCTGCAGGCCCTCGACCGCCTGATCCGGCACCTGCGGGACCAGGGGATGCCGCTCGGCGTCGGCGCCGTCCGGCGCGAGCACGTCGAGTCGTTCCTCGCCGCGAGGCGCGCGACCGTGGCCCCGGCGACCGTCTCGCTCGAGTACCGGGCGCTGGTGCAGTTCTGGAAGTGGTGCGTGGAGGAGGACGAGGTGCAGGCCTCGCCGATGGCGCGGATCAAGGCGCCCGCCGTGCCCGACAAGCCCGTGCCCGTGGTGGGCGAGGACGCCATGCGGGCGATGCTGCGCGAGGCCGAGGGCCAGGGGTTCGCCAGCCGGCGCGACACCGCGATCCTGCGCCTGTTCTACGACGCCGGCATCCGGCTGGGCGAGATGGCGGGCCTGGCCGTCGCGGACCTCGACCTCCGCGCGAAGCAGGCCACCGTCACCGGCAAGGCGGGGCACACCCGGGTCGTGCGCTTCGGCGCGAAGGCCGCCGTGGCCCTGGACCGCTACCTCCGCGAGCGGCGCGGCCACCGGGACGCCGCGTCGCCCGCGCTGTGGCTCGGCCAGGACGGCCCGCTGTCCGCGAGCGGCATCGCGCAGATGGTGGCGAAGAAGTCGGCCGCCGCGGGCCTCGGGCGCGTCCACCCGCACCAGTTCCGGCACACGTTCGCGCACCAGCACCTCGCGGACGGGGGCCTCGAGGGCGACCTCATGCAGCTGGCGGGCTGGCGCTCGCCGCAGATGCTCCGGCGGTACGGCGCGTCGCTGGCGAACGAGCGGGCGAGGGCCAACTACCGGAGCCCGGGCGACAAGCTGTGAGGAAGGCGGTCTGGGGGACCTGGACCATGGGCGGCCTGGAGTTCCGTTTCGCGAGCTGCCCCTGCGGCGAGATGTCGTTCGTCGCCAGCCTGGCGCAGGGCCGGGTGCGGCCCATGGGCCGGCCCGCCGGGCGACTCCACCCGGCGAACGGCCTCTCGTGGTATGTGCCCGCGAGGACCGCGCCCGCCAGGCAGGCGGATGGGATGGTCGCCGCCGCGTGGACGGTCGTCCCGGGCCGGCACTCCCGTCCGCGCCCCGGGCTCCCGGGCGCGGACGATCCCCCCGCGGTGCCCCGGGAGCGACACAGCCGGCGGGCCGTCGAGATTCAAGGAGCGAGCCAGGTCCCCTTCGTCGTGACCTGCCGGGCGTGCGGCGACCCCGTCATCGTTGACGAGCCCGATACTGCGCCGTAGGATTCAATCGCGAATACGCGGGCGCCCGGCGGCAATCGAGGGCGCAGCGCCGACGAGAGGCACACACCAGGCCTGCGGCTTTCCGGACGGTCCCATCGGAGGGACGGTCTGGAAGGGCCTGTGCGTTGGCGACAGAACACCCCAAGGACCCCCGTAGGGTCATGACCGGGCGCATGGGCGCCCTGACCACCCACATGCGCGGCCGAACCAACACCGGCCCGGCGACCGCCGCCAGGTGGGCGAAGTACGAGCAGCTGGTGGACCCCGCCTGCGAGCTCGACCCCGAGACGAGGCGCAAGCGGGCCGAGTACGCCCGCCGCCTGGACATGACGCGCCTGGCGATGCGCCGGTGGGGGCGGGCAGCGTCATGACCAGAGACGGCGAAGCCGGCCCGAAGGCCGGCCCCGACACGCTGCACCCCCAGCATAGCCGCGCCGCGGTCCCTGGCAAGGCCCCGGGCGACATCGAGGCCGGCTGCCGCCGCGCCAACGCGCTCGCCGCGATGGAGCTGTACCGCCGGCCGTGGCCGTCCAATCTCGCGCGGACGCGCGCCATGCAGGCCTCCGGCCGGCTGTGCGACGAGGCGTACTTCGCCCGGCTGGCGAGGTGGCCCAGGTGACCGCGCCCGACGCCGCGGCGGGCCTGCCCGACCGCGACTTCCGCCCGGCTGGCGAGGGCCGCTACATCCTCGAGCTGACGCGGCACGCCGTCACCCTCGACCTCGACCGCCTGCGCCGCGACCGCGGCTACGTCCACGGCGAGCTGCTGGTGCGGTGCGGCCTGCCGGGACGGCGGTCGTCCACGGACACCCTCTACGCCGGCGACGTGAACGTCTCGGGCGTGCCGTCGCGGGACCTTGTCGCGCACCTCGCCCGGCAGGCGAACATCGGGTCGGTGGAGTGGCCCGAGGTGCTCGGCGACCTCTACACCCGCGTCCTTGCCGCCGAGCGGCAGGGGCGCCCCGCCGTCCGGCTGCGCGACCTGCAGCGCCCCGACCCGGACGACGCCATGGCCGTTGACGGGCTGCGCCTGCTCAAGCGACACCCGGTCATCCTGTTCGGCGACGGGGGCGCGGCCAAGAGCTACCTCGCGCTCTACCTGGCCTCGCGGCTGGCGGCATCGGGCGTCCGGGTGCTCTACGCAGACTGGGAGTTCGCCGGCGAGGACCACCGGGACCGCCTCGAGCGGATCTGCGGCGAGGACATGCCCGACGTCGCCTACGTCCGCTGCGAGCGGCCCATGGTCGCCGAGGCCGACCGGCTGCGGCGCATCGTGCGCGAGGACCGGATCGACTACCTCGTGTGCGACTCGGTCGCGTTCGCCGCGGACGGCCCGCCCGAGGCCGCCGAGGTGGCCGGAGCCTACTTCCGCGCCCTGCGGGGCATCGGCGTCGGCTCCCTCAACATCGCGCACACGACCAAGGCCGAGGGCGGCGACCAGAAGCCCTTCGGCTCGACGTTCTGGCACAACGGCGCGCGCTCGACCTGGTACGCGAAGCGGGCCGCCGGCGAGCCCGGGGACGCGCGACTCTCGATCGCGCTCTTCAACCGCAAGACGAACCTCGGGCCCCTGGCTCCCGCCGCCGGCTACTCGATCGAGTTCGGGGCCGACCGCACGGTGTTCTCGCCGGCGAGCGTCGCGGAGATGGGGCCGGACGTGGCGGGCCAGCTGCCGATCGCCGCCAGAATGGCCGCGGCGCTCCGGGCCGGCTCCCTGACGATCGTTGAGCTGGCCCAGGAGCTGGACGCGCGTCCGGACACCGTGTCCAGGATCGCCAAGCGGTACGACGGCACGCGGTTCGTCCGGGTGCCGGGGGCCGATGGCGTCTACCGGATCGGCCTCGCCGCGAGGGCCGCGTGATGGCCGGACAGAGTGTCCGGACAGACACGGACAGTGTCCGGACAGACACACCCCCCCTATAGGGGTGTCCGTCCAGTGTCCGACCAAGAGAGAGAGGGGGATCGCGTGACCCGCGAGCCGACCCGGATCATCTGGACGGCCGGCCGCTCCGGCATCGCCCACGCCCGCCTCGGCCGGGTCCCCCGGACCCTGTGCGGCATCCCGGCCACGGAGCTCCGCCTCGCCTGGCCGGAGCGCTCGAGGTGCGCCGACTGCCTGCGGCTGGCGCCCGCGTCGCCCGGCCTCGAGGTGCCGAGATGAGGGCCGCGGGCATCCGGCCCTCGTGGGACGGGGGCGGGGGTGGGGTGGCACCTCGAGCGCAGCCCGGGATTCAAGACCGGCCGCTCGATTTTCTATCTCCCCTGCTCTCACCAACGACCGAGCGACCGGCCGAAGGAGCCTCGGAATGACCCTCCACGACCCCCGGAAACGCCCTCGCCGGCTCGATTCCGACAGCCCGACGCGCCGCTGCTCGCGCTGCGGCCTCGACAAGCCCCGCGAGGCGTTCCGAGAGGACGGCCGGGGGCACCTCCGGTCCCACTGCAACCCGTGCGCCCTCGCCGCCACCCGGGAGTGGCGCGCCAGGCACCATGACGAGCTGCTCGAGCGCCGCCGCTCCGCGCGCGGGGGCGCCAGGTGACCGGGCCGCGCGTCCGGTGGCTGGCCGGCAGGGACGGCATCGCGCACGCGGTCCCCC
>JAKAMV010000349.1 GCA_021812735.1 Chloroflexota bacterium
GCCCAGGGCCAGCAGCATCACGAGCAACGCGAGGACGCTCAGCCAGCCCTCGGCGGGCCGCCTCGGCACGGAGCGCTCCGTGTCCCGCCGCCCGGCCATCATGCCGGCCTCCGTGCCGCCACCGGCCCCGGCGCGACGAGCAGCTCTCCCAGGCGCGTGTGCGGCACGATCTCGTGGACCTGGAGATCGTACTCAGCCAGGGCATGGCGCATCGATCGGACGCCCCGCACCCGCTCCTCCTGCGCCGCGTCCTCCCCGCCCCGACCGTTCGGACCGGCGGCGACGGCCGCGTAGGCCGCGGGATCGAGGTGGCAGACCGCCACGCCCACCCCGCGAGGTCGGAGCGAGGAGAGCGGGCGGATCCAGCTCGGGTCGAGTGACGGCGTGATCACCAGCGCCGTCATGCCCCGCCGCAGCCGGCCGAGGCCGTGCAGCAGGATCTCCACGAGCGGCACCGGGGCGTTCGCCTGCGCCGCGGCGAGCATCTGCATCAGCTTCTGGTGCTGCCTGGCCCCGCGGTCCGCCGGCAGCACCGGGAGCTGGCGACCGGCCGACGTGAGCCCCACCGCGCGATTCTCCGCCAGCGCCTTGGCGCCCACGGCGGCGGCGACGCGGATCGCCGCCTCGAGGGTCGACTCGTCGCCCTGGCCCGCCTGCCAGGTGGGGTCGAGGTCGAGGAAGATCCAGACGTCCGCCGCCTGCTCCAGGTCGAACTCGCGGACGTACAGCTCCTGCTGGCGGGCCGTGGTCGGCCAGTGGATCCGGTTGTAGGCGTCGCCCGGCACGTAGGGCCGGACCGACGTGACCAGCGGCGTGCTCTGGAACGTCCGCTCGCGGCTGGCGTGGGTGCCCTCGAGCGAGGTTGCCGGGACGTGCCAGAACGGGAGCGGCTCCACCCGGGGGTACACCACCAGGGTGGCGCCCCTGCCCACGCCCGCCGACGCCTCGAACAGCCCGAACGGGTCGCTGGTCCGGATCTGCAGCGGGTCGATGCGGAAGTGTCCACGCCGGGTGAGCGGAACTCGCGTCAGCCAGGAGCGCTCGCCCCGTGGCGGGAGCGCGAGTGCCCGCCCGGGGAGCGGGACCGGCAGCGTGGAGGCGTGCTCGATCTCCAGCCACGGCTTGGGCAGGTAGCTCGCGTTGCGCAGCGTGTAGGTCACGCGGAGCTGCCCGCCGACCGACCCGTGGAGCTGGCCCAGCACGTAGCCCGCCTCCAGGTCGGCCAGCCCCAGCCGCGTCACCACGTACGCGCCGCCACCCACGAGGAGCAGCAGGTAGACCAGGAAGAACAGGAAATCCGCGCCGGTGGAGAACGCGCCGACGACCAGGACGGCGCCGAGGACCAGGAGCTGGAGTCGCGCGATCATCTCGCCGCCCGCTCGCCGGTGGTGCCGGCTATGCCGGCCGCACCCGCGGCCGCTCCGCCGCGCCCACCTCGACGGGCACCGTCTCGAGCAGCTCCCGGATGACCTGTCGCCCGTCGACGTCCCGGAGCGTCGCCGCCGTCTTGACGATGATCCGATGGGCGAGCGCCGGCTCGGCGAGCGTCTTGACGTCGTCCGGGATCGCGTAGTCGCGCCCGTCCAGCGCGGCCATCGCCTGGGCCGCCCGGTAGAGCGCCAGGGAGCCGCGCGGCGAGGCTCCCAGCTGCACGTCCGCGTGCGTGCGCGTGGCGGAGGTGAGACGGACGATGTAGTCCGCGACCACCGGGTCCACGTACATCTCCCGCACCGTCGACTGCATGGCGAGGAGCTCCTCGACGCTGACCACCTCGCCGATCTCGCCGAGCGGATGGACGCGCTTCTGCTGGTCCATCACCACGATCTCCTCGGCCGGCGAGGGGTAGCCCAGCCGGAGCCGGAGCATGAAGCGGTCCAGCTGGGCCTCCGGCAGCGCGAAGGTCCCCTCGTACTCGATCGGGTTCTGCGTGGCGAGCACCAGGAACGGGCTGGGCATGGCGTAGGTCTTGCCGTCGATGGTGGCCTGGCGCTCCTCCATGCACTCGAGCAGCGCCGACTGCGTCTTGGGCGTGGCGCGGTTGATCTCGTCGGCGAGGACCACCTGGGCCATGATGGGGCCCGGCCGGAACTCGAACTCCTGGGTCCGCTGGTTGTAGATCGAGAGCCCGGTCACGTCGGACGGCAGCAGGTCGGGGGTGAACTGGATCCGGCGAAACGAGCAGCCCAGGCTGCGTGCCAGCGCCTTCGCGAGCACGGTCTTGCCCGTCCCGGGAACGTCCTCGATCAGGATGTGGCCCTGGCAGATGAGCGCCACGAGCGCCAGGCGAACGACGTCGTGCTTGCCCACGATGACGTGTTCCACGTTGGCAACGACCCGTCCCCCGAGCGCCCGCACGTCCGCCATTCGACACTCCCCCACTGCAATGGTGTCCGCCTGGCCTCCCGCCGCTCGGCCGGGTTCGCCCAATCATGGTACGTCACGTACCCACGGGAAGGTTCAGTCGCAGCTGCGCGGCGGGTGCCGGGGGATTGCCCGGCGGCACCCGTCGGGTGGTTCGCGCCCGGCCGCGCCGGTCAGCCGCGGCGCAGGGTGAGCACCCCGACCCAGAGCGTCATGAAGCCGCCCAGAAGGCCGAAGATCCCCAGTGGAAGCTCCCCCGCGCTCCACGACGCGATCCCCATCACGAAGAAGACCGCGGCCATCACGAGTGCCACGAGCATCAGGAGCACCCGTTCGACCAGGGGCCGTCCCGTCCTCACGGCGTGCCGCCCTGCTGCAGCGCCAGGTAGTCGGCCATCACGCGACTGGCGAGCGGCGCCGCCTCGGTGGCCCCGGACCCCGCCCGCTCCAGGAGCACCGCCACCGCGATACGGGCCCCCTGGACGGGCGCGAACCCCACGAACCACGAGTGCGGCTCACCCGTGCCGCCCAGCTGCGCGGTGCCGGTCTTTCCGGCGGTCGGGACGCCCGGGACCTTGCCGAGCCCCGCGAACGGGATGCCCCACGCGCCCTCGACCGCCTGCTGCATGGCGTTCGCGATGGTGGACGCGGTCACCGGGTCGACCACGGTCCGCCACGGCGCGGGGGCAACCGGATGCAGCGTCCCTCCGGCGTCACGCGTACCGATCACCAGGTGGGGTCGCATCAGCACCCCGCCGTTCGCGATCGCGGCCGCCACCAGCGCCATCTGCAACGGCGTCACGAGCACCTCGGCCTGGCCGTACGCGGCGTTCGCGAGCTCCACCTGGTCCTTGAATCCCCCCAGCGGACCGCCCCCGCCGGTGACCTGGCTGGCGGCCGTGGGGAGGTCGAAGGGGATGGGCGCGCCGAACCCGAGCCGGGCGGCCCACTGCACCAGCGCCGGGCCCCCGACCGCGAGCCCGACGTGGGCGAAGTAGATGTTGCAGGAGACCTCGAGCGCCTGCGTGTAGTCGAGCGCGGTGCCATCGGTGAAGGGGTGGTGGCCGTCGATCACGCGGTAGCCGTCCACGAGGAAGCCGGTCTTCTCCTCCGCCGGCTGGTCGGGGTAGGTGGTCTGCGCGGTGATGGCGCCCGACCCGAGCCCGGCGATCGAGGTGACCAGCTTGAAGACCGACCCGGGCACGAACAGGCCCTGGGTGGCCCGGTCGAGGAGCGGCGACGCCGGGTCCGTCGAGAGGCGCTGGAAGGCGGCCGCGCCGGTCGCCGGGCTGGCCACCTGGTTCGGATCGAACCCGGGGCTGCTGACCAGCGCCAGGATCTGCCCGGTCGCGGGATCGATCGCCACGACCGCGCCCCGCCGGTTTCCCATGAGCTGCTCGGCGTCCTTCTGCAGCCGCATGTCGATGCCGAGCACCACGTCCTGCGGCCGGTAGAGCTGGAACTGCAGCTTGCGCAGCAGCAGGTCCGACTCCGACTGGCCCGACAGCCCGATCAGGACCCCGTCCTCGGCGGCCTCCAGGCCGGCCGTGCCGAACTGCGCGCTGCGGTACCCGAGCAGGGGCCCCAGCGACGGATCTGCCAGGTACTGGCGGACCACCGTCCCGTTGGCGAGCCGGACCGACTTCGCGAGCACCGTGCCACGGGAGTCGAGGATCCGGCCGGGAAGCGTGGACTGCCGGGCCGCCTGCACCAGCGGGTTCGCCGGGTCCAGCGTCAGCGCATCGGCTCGCACGACCTGCCAGTAGGTGAGCGTGCCGCCGATGAGCAGGTAGGCGAGGCCGAGCGCGAGCGCGACCTGCAGGACCGACCGCCCGATGCGGGGGGCCGCAAGGTCGTGGGGCGCATCGCCCGCGCGCGTCACGGCCGCCGTCCGGCGGAGGTTCACGCGACACCCTCCGCCGTGCCGGCCCCGAAGACCCGCCGCCGGGGCTTGGGCGGTGGCGGCGGCTCCACGCCGCGGTCGCTCAGCGCGAGCAGCAGCCCGACCACGAGCGCATTGGCGACGAGCGAGCTGCCCCCGTAGCTGACGAACGGCAGCGTGATGCCGGTGAGGGGCACCAGCTTGATGTTGCCCCCCACGATGATGGCCGCCTGCACCACCACCACCAGCGTCAGGCCCGCGGCCAGCAGCGCGCGGAAGTCATCCTGCGCGGTGGCGGCGATGCGCAGCCCCCGCTCCGCGATCACCAGGTAGCACGCCAGGACGGCGAGCGCGCCGAGCAACCCCATCTCCTCCGCGATCGCGGCAAAGACGAAGTCGCTCTGGATGACCGGGATCGCGGGGATCGCGCCGACCGACGGGAGACCGGCCCCGAGCCCGGTGCCGAGGATCCCGCCGGTCCCGAGCGCGTAGAGCGCCCGCAGGGTCTGGTACCCGGCGCCCTGCGGGTCGCTCCACGGGTTCAGCCAGATGTCGACCCGGAGCCGGACCACCGGGTAGATCTCGTACAGGACCGCGCTCCCGGCCAGGAACAGCAGCAGGCCCAGGGCCACGTAGCTCATCCGGGCCGTGGCGATGTAGAGGAGGAACAGGAAGACCGCGAAGTACAGGAGGGCCGAGCCGAGGTCGCGCTGGAAGCCGACCACGGCCAGCGCGATGCCGAGCATCGCCAGCATCGGCGCGAGGTACGGCAGGGGCGGCAGGCGGAGCGGCCCCAGGCGGGTGGAGGCGCCGGCGAGCAGTTCGCGGTTCTCGGCGAGGTAGCCGGCCAGGAACACCACCAGGATGACCTTCAGCGGCTCGGATGGCTGCCCGCAGACCGGGCCGAGGCACAGGTCGAGCTGGGCGCCGTTGACGTCCCGGCCGAACACGAACACGGCCAGCAGCAGCGCGATCCCCGCGGCGGCCCAGCTGTACTTGTACAGCCGCAGCCAGTTGTCGCTGCGCACCACGATGGCAAGGACGCCCAGCAGCGCCAGCGACAGCAGGAGCCAGCCGAGCTGGAGCTGCGCCAGCCCCAGGTCGTGACCCACGAACCGCTGGACCACCAGGCCCTGGGGGAGCCGCTCCATCACCAGCAGCGAGATTCCCCCCAGCAGCGCGACCGTCGGGAGCAGGATCTGGTCGCTGCGACGGCCGGTCAGCACGAACGCCACGTGCACGGCCGCGATCCCGCCGAGGTACAGGCCGAGCAGGCGCAGGTCGCCCAGCGCCAGGTGGCCGGCCAGGGTGGAGGCGAGCGACGCCCGGCCCAGGACGAGCGCGCCGGCGACGATCACCAGCAGCGCCAGCTCGCGACGGCGGAGGCGGGGGCGCACCGCGAACCCGAGCTGCCGCGCGGTGGACGGGGCGATCGTGTTCACGCCGCTCGAGGTGGCCGCGGCCGGTCCAGCCGGACCCGGAGCTGGCCCGCCTGCACCTCGTCGCCGAACCCCAGCGGTGCGAGTCCCACGACGGGTGCGCCGTTGAGGTACGTGCCGTTGGTGCTGCCCCGGTCCTCGAGGTACCAGCTCCGGCCCCGGAAGGTGAGCACGGCATGGTCGGCCGACAGGAACGGGTCGTCGATCGAGATCGTGTTGTTGACATCGCGCCCGATGGTGGTCACCGCGTCGAGGGCGTAGGACGCGCCGGCGGGCGGTCCTCCGGCGAACGACGAGATCACCACGAGCCGGCCGAGTTCGCCCGGTGCCGTCGCCGACACGCTGCGCAGATCCCGCAGCAGCAGGCGCGCGACCGACAGCAGGAACAGGTAGAGGGCACCGAGGAAGGCCACGCGGAGCAGCCAGAGGCTGAGCGCGAACGTGTCGATCCCGCCCGGGAGGTTCACTGCCCGCCGGTGATGGTCACGGTCGAGTCGCCGAGCCGCAGCACGTCCCCGGGACCCAGGGCCACCTCGCTGACCCGCGTGCCGTTCACGAAGGAGCCGTTCGTGCTCCCCAGGTCGGTGTAGACCAGGCCACCCTGCCGGGCGGAGAGAAGGCCGTGCGCGCGGGAGATGCGCGAGTCGGGTAGCACGAGATCGTTCTCCTCGCCACGGCCGATCCGGACGCTCGGCGCACGCACCGGGAACTCCCGCGGAGCGACACCCGGCGACACCACGCGGAGCGTCGCGTACGGCACTCGGGTCGGCGGTACCTGGAAGACCATCGTGGCACCGGACGGAGGAGCCCCGGGCTCGCCCACCGGCACACCCCCCGGCCGGTCGACGGCTCCCGCGCGCGCCGGGCCACCGGTGGTACCGAAGCTCGCCTCCACGGCCAGGTCGCCTGGCGCCACGGTCGGGTCGCCGACCAGCTCGACGGCCGGGCGTCCCGGCAGCCGGTAGCCCTGGCTGCGGGCATGCGCGACGAGGGCCACCGCAAAGGACGGCACCGTGTCGCCGAGACCGGCCAGGTCGCCGGGGTTCACCCTGACGGTGTACCGGTCCGGCGCGTATCCGGCGGGCGAATGCCCGGCACCGTCCATGGCACGCTCGAGTCGGTGGCGCACCTGGACCGGCTCGACGGCGGTCCCGAACAGCCGCGCCGCTGGACGCTCGAAGATGCGCTCAAAGAGCCGCTCGAGCGCGGCGAGTGGGCCGTTCATCGGATGGCCGAGTCTAGCACCCGGATCGGTGGCCCCCGAGCCTGCGTGGACCCCTCCGCCACCGGCGGGCCGCGTGCCGAACCGGGCAAGCGGGACGTTTGGGCCGCCAGGGGCCGACGGTCGTCGGGGATGACGCGTGCGCCGATCCCTGTAATCTGTAGGCTGCTCCGTCAAGCAAGGGGTCGTCGCGGGATGTCCGAGATCCTCACCGAGTCGTTCTGCGAGCGGTGCGGCGCCAAGTTCACGTTCGAATCGGCTGCGCCCACCAGCAGCCGGCTGGCCCGTGCGCGGACGCTCGCGCGCGGCGTCCGGAACTACCTGACCTCGGACGAGTCCCTGGACGAGGCGCTGGCCGAGGCCCGCCGCGAGCGTGAACGACAGGCGTCCGGTATCCAGCTGCAGGCGTTCCACGACACGTTCAACTTCTGTTTCACCTGCCGCCAGTACACCTGCCGCGACTGCTGGAACGAGGCCGCCGGGCGATGCCGCACGTGCGCGCCGATGCCCGACGTGCCCGACCCGCTCGAGCAGCGCGAGCTCCAGGCCGCGCTGAGCCGGCTGGAGGCGATCGGCGAACCGGTTCTGCCGCCCGGGGCCGAGCCCGAGCCGACCGCCGCGGAAGTCCCCGCGCAGGCGCCCGTCGGCGAGGCTCCACGGGGCGACCTCGAGACAGTTGCTGCAGAGGAGGCGCCGGCGGCGGAGCCGGTGACCGTGGTCGAAGCCGAACGGGCGGCCGAGGCCGTGCCTGCGGCGGAGGCATCGGTCGAGCTGGCGGTCACGGCAGGGCCCGAGGCTCCGGCCGAGTTCGAGGCATCGGCCGAAGTCGAGCCCGCGGCGGAGGCTCCGGCGGAGCCCGAGGCACCGGTCGAGGTTTCCCTCGCGGCGGAGGCACCGGCCGCAGTCGAGGCACCGGCCGAAGTCGAGCCCGTGGCGGCGGCTCCGGCGGAGGCTCCGGCCGAAGTCGAGGCACCGGTCGAGGAGCCCCGGCCCGTCTACCCCCTCGCGGCAGGCGAGCCCCCCGCCGAGGCGGAGGAGGCCCTCGCGCCGCAGGAACCGGCAGCCCCGCCGTCCGCCGAAGAGCAGCACGCACCTGCACCGGTGCCGCATCCCCCGGTCGCTCTCCGGCCATCCCGAACGCCCCTGCACCCACCCCCGCCTCCGGCTTCCGAACCGGCACCCTGGCAGATCGTCGCCCCGGACGAGACACCGGCCGCTCCCACCGGCTGGCCTCCCACTTCCCAGCCGCGCCCGCGTGAGCGGGGCACGGCCGTGTCAGGGGCCGCAATCCGGATGCAGCATCGCGCCGAGAACCCGAACCCGCAGGTCTCGTCGCGGATCACCCGCAGTGTCTGGGAGGAATCCACGCGGGATCTCGTGGCGAGGCCCGGCTCGGGCATCCAGGCGTGCACCGGCTGCGGGCTGCCGCTGTCGGCCAGCGCCCGTTTCTGCCGTCGCTGCGGGGCGCGCCAGGCCTGACACCCGTCCCTGCCGCCGGCGCGCGGTCGCCGTCGCGCCACTGGCCACCGCCGGAAGCCCCCGGCCTTCGCCGGTGCCCCCGGCGCCTCAGGCCGTGCCCGGCGTCTCCGGCACCCCCTGTGCGTCGCGTCGCCTGCACGCCCACAGCCCGGCCATCAGGATCGCCCGGAACACCCACGCCAGCCAGAGCAGCGTGCCGATCACCGCTGCGACCGTGCCGAACACGTTCAGCGCCCCCACCAGCCGTGGCGCGATCAGCGCGTAGGCCGCCGTCATGGCTGCCACGGTGGTACCGGCGACAAGCGCCGGCAGTCCCGCCTCGCGAAGGCTGGGAGGCGCCGTCGGGACGAGCCGGTACACGACCAGGATGACGCCGCTCGCGATGACCGCCCCGGCAACGGGGTTCGCGATCCGCCAGGCGATGACGTCGGCCGGGAGCAGGTGGCTCTCGACCGCGGACCATGCGGCGCCGAGCACGAGGAGGACGGCGACCGACCCGAAGATCAGCGCGACCGCCAGCATCCCGCGCACCCGGCGCTCGACGATCCCGCGCGGGCGCCCGCCGGGAAACACGCGGTGGAGCGCGTCGTCGAGGGCTCCGT
>JAKAMV010000350.1 GCA_021812735.1 Chloroflexota bacterium
GCCCGATCCCCCGAGCGTGGCGCGTCCCTGGATACCGCCGCTGCCGGTACGCGATGCCGAATCGGCGCGTTGCACCGGCGTGGCCGGTATTCGGGAACGTCCGCCGCGGCGGGGGCCGCCGCCGGTACGCGATGCCGAATCGGCGCGTTGCACCGGCGCGGCGGGGCCGGAACGGCTCCGCGGTCCAGCACGCGCCTCGGCCCGGCTGCAGCCGGTCAGAGCATCGGCGCGGGGTGGGCCGCAGCGGCCCAGATGGCGCGTGTCTCGCGGGCCACGTCGGCCCACGTCCTGCGCGCGGCGGGGCGTTCTGCGGCCGCTGCACGCAGGCCGGCCAGCAGCCGATCGTCGGACCAGGCCGCGCGGACCGCCGCCGCCAACCGCCGCGGGTCCCCGGGCTCCACCAGGATCCCAGCCGGGCCGATGACCTCCGGCAGGGCGCCGACGGCGCTCGCGACCACCGGCACGCCCGCGGCCAGCGCCTCGGCGGCAGCCGTGCCAGCGGCGTCCGAGCGGACGGGCTGAACGAGGAAGCGCGCCCCGGCAACCAGCGCCGCCAGCCGGGCGTCGTCGATCGCCTGCGCGTACACCAGCGCGTCGCCCACGCCAGCCCGCGCGGCCGCGCGCGACATCTCCGCACGGTCATCGGGAGATGCGCCCACGACCGCAATCCGCGGCGGCCAGGCCCCCGTCGGCACGTCCCTCGGCGGTGCCTCGGCGGCCAGGGCGGCGAGCGTCGCGAGCAGCGTGTCCAGATCGTGCCGCGCATCGAAGCGGCCCTCGTAGACCGCGTACCGCTCGCCCAGGCCGAGCCGCGTGCGCTCGGCGGCCGCGCCCTCCGCCGTCGTGCTGCGGAACGCCGCCCGCGGCGCCAGCGGCACCACCCGCAGCGACGCCTGCCGAACGTGCAGGAGACGGCGGGCATCGGCCCCCGCGGACCTGCTGGGGACGATGACCGCGGCCGCGTCCCTGAGCAGTCGCGCTCGGAGCCGCTGGCCGAATCTGGCCGCTCGACCCCTCTGCCACGCCTCCGGCAGCTGCCACGGCGCCAAGTCCAGCAGTGACGCCACGATCGGAATGCCGGAGCCGATCGGCAGGGCGCCGGCAGCCGCGCAGTAAACGGATCCCGCGGCGCCGCCCCGCTCCGCGCGCCAGCCGGAGCCGATCGACGCGCCGCGGAGGAGGAACGGGTCGACCGTGAGCGCCCCGGACCGGAGGAGCCGGGTGGGCGGCAGCAGGCGACGCCCGATCACCTCGAGGCGGGGCCAGCGGTCGGCGGTCGGGTCGTCGAGGTCGAGCGCGAGCAGGAAGGCGAACGACTCCCCGTCGCGCGGCTCGGCGTCGAGGGCGATCAGCAGCTGCTCGAGGTAGGTTGCGGTCAGCGGCGCCCGCTCAGGCGCCTGGAGGGGCCGCAGGTCCATCACCACCCGGACGCCGGCGGGGCTCGCGCCCGGGGCGGCGGCCTCCCCCGACCCGGGCCGCCAGCCGTCGCGGGGCGCGGTCACCGGGACGTGACGCGTCGTGGGCCGCGGCCGCGGAGCTCGTCCCACCGCAGGCCCACCACCACGAAGAACGCCTCGAAGATGATCCGACGGCTCATCTTCGACTGCCCGACGAGCCGGTCGCGGAACAGGATGGGCACCTCCACCACCCGCGCGCCGGCACACGCGGCGCGGTACGTCATCTCGATCTGGAAGACGTAGCCGCCCGCCCGGACGCCGTCGGCGGGCACGGCCGAGAGCGTCGCGGCGCGCCAGGCCTTGAAGCCGCCCGTGAGGTCGTGGGGCCCAAGCCGCAGGACCGTCCGCGCGAACAGCGACCCCGAGCGCGAGATGATCCTGCGGGCCAGACCCCAGTCGGTGGTGCCGCCGCCCGCGGTGTAGCGCGATCCGATCACGAGGTCGGCGCGGTCCTCGACGATCGGCGCGACGAGCGCGGGCAGGGCCGCGGGGTCGTGCGACCAGTCGGCGTCCATCTGGACCACAATCCGGGCGCCGTCCCCGAGCGCGACGCCGAACCCGTCGAGGTACGCTCGGCCGAGGCCCGCCTTGCGCCTCCGGTGCCGGACCCGGACGAGCGGGTCTCCGGCAGCGAGGCGGTCCGCGATGTCGCCCGTCCCGTCGGGCGAGCCGTCGTCGACGATCAGCAGGGTGGCGCCGGGGAGCGCCGCCAGGATGGCGGCGCCGATGGCCTCGAGGTTCGCCGCCTCGTTGTACGTGGGGACGACCACCCAGGCACCGGCGTACTGGCCGAGCGTCGGCGTGGCCGGCGCCGCCCCGGGCGCCGCCGGATCCGGGGCCGCCCCGGGCGTCGGCGTGGCCGGGAGGTCGAGGCTCCCCGCGCTGGAATCGGGCTCGTGGCTCACGGTCGGCAAGTGTACGGCGAAGGTCACCGAGCCACCTCGGCGGTGTACCAGCTGGCGTCTGCCTGGCCGGCGGCGTCGATCGCCAGGATGCGGACCGTCGCGGCCCCCGGTGCGCCTGCGCGCACGGCGAATCGGGCCACGTAGCTGCCGTCGCCCAGCCTGGTCGCGGCGATCGTGCGCGGCGCCAGCCCCCGCTGGTGGAACGTGACCCGAGGCACCGCCTTGAGCGCCTCGACGGCGGTGAACCGCACCGTGAGGACCCCGCCGCCGACCAGCCTCGACGGCGAGACCGACGCGGCGAAGGCCGCGACCCACACGGACGCCGAGAGCGTCTGCGTGGCGTAGGGAGAGGTCACGGTCAGGCTCGCGGTGTAGGCGCCCTGTGGTACGTAGCTGCCGTCGGCCAGCTCGCCGTTCCACGTCCAGCTCCGGCTGCCGGCGGTCAGGGAGCGGTCGGCCCACACGGTTCGCACCAGGCGCCCGGACGCGTCGTAGACGACGAGCGTGGTCGTCGCCGTGCGCGTGAGGCGCCACGAGAGCTTCGAGGTGGCGGAGAGCGCATCGCCGTCCTGCGGGTAGAAGTTGCCGGACCAGCGGAGGAAGCCCGCCGCGCGGTCGACCGTGAGGGGCATGGACGTGGCGCTCCGGTTGCCCGCCGCGTCGTGGACGTCGACCCTGAGCGTGTATCGCCCATCGCCGACCAGGGCACCGGACGCGGTCCGGCCGTTCCAGGCCACCGTCTCCGCCGTGGCGCCGCTGACCGTCCACCGCCGCATCAGCGTGCTGCCGCGCCAGATCGACATCGTGCCGCTTGCCGCCTCCGGCGCCGTCCAGCCCAGGACCGCAGTGTCCGCGAAGCCGTCGCCGTTGGGCGACAGCGGCGTTGGGAGGGCAGCGAGCGACACCTTGGGCGCGGTCGTGTCCAGGCGGACCGGGTACGACCGGGTGGCACAGTTGCCGGCCACGTCGCAGGCCGCCAGCGTGGCGGTGTAGGCGCCGTCGGGGGCCGGGGCGCCAGCGTCATTGCGCCCGTTCCAGGTGAACTTGAGCGAGCCGCCGGTACCCGACGCGGTTCGGACGGGAGCCTCGGGGCCGGCGGCCACCTGCGCGTACCAGCGCGTGGCGCCCGTGGCCGACAGGGCGAACGCGGCCGTCTCGCGGATCCCGTCCCCGTTGGGCGAGATCAGCGCCGAGGACGCCGAGGCCGCCTTGACGACGGGCGCCACCGTGTCGACCGTGACCGCGTAGGCCGACACCTGCCCGGGCGTGGCAGGCCGGGCGGACGGCGCCCGGTACGCCCGGGAGCCCGATGCGCCCGCCAGCTGCAGCAGGTACTGTCCGTCGGGGACGCGCTTGCCGCCAGCCTTGCCGTCCCACGTGAAGCCGTGGGCGCCCTTGGTCAGGACCGGCACGTTCACGGCGCCGACGAGCGAGCCGTCGAGGCGGAGCACGTTGAGGGTGAGGCGGCGCAACGCCACCGTGGCCGTCCAGCGGATGCGGAGCCCGTCCTGCGAGCCGTCGCCGTTCGGGGAGAAGGTCCGCCCCGCGACCGCCGCCGGGTCCGCACCCGTCAGGCCGCCGCCGCCGAAGTCGAACCCGCTGATCCCGGCGTCCACCACCGTGGTGTTCGGCGCGTGGTAGGGCACCACGCTGGCGGTCGAGCCCGACTGGACGGCGATCCAGACGCCGCGCTCGACGAACGACACCGACGACCACTCCCGGACCGGCTGGGTCACCTCGTACCAGGTGCAGCCGCCGGCGGACACGGGTCCGGACGTGAGGGCCACCAGCGTCCCCGCCGGCAGGGAGCCCAGCTTCGCGGCCGAGGTGCTCGGCCCGGCCCGGTAGGCGAGCCCGTTGCGCGTGACGCGGCCGAACCCGCCCGCGGCGAGGCTCGTCGGCGTCGTCGCATCGGTCAGGGTCACGTTCCATGCCCCGACGTTGCCCCTGGCATCGGTCGCCCGGACGCGGAACGCGTAGCTGTGGCCGTCATGGCCGAGCCAGACGTTGCTCGTCACGCGCGTCTTCGTCAGCCACGGCTGCCAGTCACCGCCGTCGATGGACGCCTCGACGTCGTAGGAGCGGACCGTGCTGACGTCGGAGGCCGACCAGGCCACCGCGAACCCCTCGTCGGGGCTCTGGGGCGGCAGCAGCTCGATGCCCGCCTGGGGCGCCGAGTGGTCCACCAGGAATGCGGTCGAGAGGGCCCGGGCCATGTCCTGGTAGGCGCCGTCGAACCCGAGGGCCCAGACGCCGGCGCCGCGCAGCCCGTAGTCGTTGACCAGCTGGTAGCGGCGCCCGAGCGAGGCCGCGTCGTCGTACCACACCTGCCGCCAGCTGGTCACGCACCCGAAGCTGGCCGTGCAGTTGCGACGCCGGTACACGAGGTAGGGGCTCTGCTCCACAGGGTCCCAGCGCCGGCCGTACTTCTTGACGAGCGCCGGGATGTTCTCGAACGGGACCGCCGCGCTGTTCCCGTACTTGGTGCCGCTGACGTTCCTCGAGCGCGGCGAGCTGGTCGCCGTCGACCAGGCGCGGCCGTACCACGGGACGCCCAGGATCACGCGCGACGGGTCGATCCGCGCGGTGACCTCGCGGACCGTGTCGGCGAGGTCGTAGCCGGGGCCCGAGAGCGGGTCGATCGACCCCGAGGCGACGGAGCTTCCCGACCGGTAGTCGTAGCCCATGACGAACACGGCGTCCGCCGCGGACGCGCCCACCGACGCCTCGAGCGGGTAGTTCCCGATGGCGCCGGTGATGTCGTACGTGATCTGGTAGCCGCGGCGGATGGCGTTGAGCTGCGAGCGGAGCGTCCGGAGCAGCGCGACGAAGTTGGCCTCCTGGCCCTTGACCAGCGGCTCCGCGTCGAGGTTGACGCCGTCGGCGCCGCGATCGCGGACGGCGGCGGCGATCTGGCGCGCGAGGTTGGCGCGGGCCGTCGGGCTCGAGAGGAGCGCCCGCTGCGTCGCGGCGCTGGTGTTCGTCCAGGCGAACATGCTGACCGTGAGCACGACGCGCGTCCCGTGCGCGTGGGCCGCGTTGATCACCGACGTCAACGCGGAGCTGGTCCAGCCGCCCCAGCCGGTCGTCAGCGAACCGCCGCCGGTCCGCTTGAGCAGGTTGCCCGAGGCGTCAGCGCCGACCGAGAAGTAGGCGATCGTGGTCAGCACGCCGTAGTTGAGGCTGGTCGCGGCGCCGGTGAGCTGCCAGTAGGGGAGGAAGCCGAAGACCTGACGCCGGAGCCCGCTGGCCGCCGCGGCCGAGACAGCGGGGTCGGGCGCGGCGACGACGGCCGAGAGCGGGACCGCGCGGCCGATCGGGACGCTGACCGGCTCGTCCACGGGAGCCGCGGCACCACCCGCGGCCGTGCCGCCCTGGGCTTGGCCAGTGATCGCGCCCGACCCGCTGCCCTGCTTCGAGGCGGCCATGGCCTTGCCGGTCTCGCGACCGGCCGGCAGGGCCGTCGGCGCCAGGCCGCCTACCGACCACTGGTCCGTGGAGCGCGGCTTGAAGCCCACCGTGACGCGGCCGCCGGGCGTGAACGAGATCCGGTCAGCCGCATGCGCGAGCCACTCCTCGTAGACCTCGGACGGCTCGCCGTCAGAGGTCGCCGCCGCGAGGGCCCCCTGGTCTGGGGCGGGCTGGTCGAGCTCGGGGACAACGGCGGACGCGCCGCTACTCGACACCGCCGGATCGACGGGCGTGCCGTCGGGCATCGCCGCGGGCGCGCTGTCGGGGGCCACGCCGGTCGGGCTCGCCCTGCCCGCGTGGCCGGGCACCGGCAGGATCCCCGCGGCCACCGTCGCCACGAGCAGGGCCGCCGCGATGACGCGGCGTTGGCGGCGCGCGGAGGTGGGTCGAGTCACGGGTCCCTCGTCGCCGGTCGGGAGACGCGCCCGCCTGACCGCGGGCATGCGGTGAGCGGGGGCCTGGTCGGCAGGCCCGCGCCCGTCCGGCGTGGAGGCACACCCTACGAGACGCGTGGACCCGCGTCGATCGCTCGATGGTCCCGGCCGGCACCAGTACGGTGCGGTTCGGAGTGGTCCGATGCAGTCCCTGCGTGCGCCGAGGGCGCCGCGCGGACGGCGCGACCGTCAGTGGAGCGGCAGGTACAGGTTGCTCGACTGCGTGGCCCCGGCCGCGCCGCGTGCAGCGACCTTCAGCCGCAGGGTGCCGGTCGCCGACCTGCGGAGCGTGACGGTGACGCGGTACACGCTGGCCGAGACGCGGGTCATCGTGACGCCCCAGGCAGCGAGGCCCGGCTGGACGACGACCGCCCTCGGCGCTGTCGAGAGCGGCTCGGCGGAGTACGCCGTGAAGGTGACCCGCTGGCCGCGCCCGGGCGTGGTGTCCGACGCCACGATCCGGAACGCGTCCACGACCACGGCCGCCTGCCCGGTGAGGGTGGCCATGGCGTCGACCGCCACCACCTGCGTGCGGTACGTCCCGCGCGGCACGAAGGCGCCGGCGTCGTTCCGCCCGTCCCAGGTGTAGCTGTAGGCCCCGGCCGCGAGCGCCTCCCCCGCCTTGATCGTCCGGACCACCCGGCCCTGGCTGTCCACCACGGACCAGTCCACGGTCGCCGGGCCGGCGAGCCTGAACCCGAACGCTGTGGTGCGCGCGAAGCGGTCGCGGTCCTGCGGGAAGAAGAGCGCGCTGGAGCGGGTCACGAATCCGAGCGTCCGGTCGACCACCACCTGGCGCTCCTGGACGGCGCTCGTGCGGCCCGCCATGTCACGGGCGGTGATGCGCACGGTGTACATGCCGTCGGGGGCGGCCGCGCCGCCGGCCAGCGTGCCGTCCCAGGTCACGGTCGCCGCGCGGCCGCTGAGGGGCACGAGGATCGAGTCCACGGTCTCGCCCGCGGCATCGCTGATGAGGGCATCGGCCGTGCCGTCCTCGGTGGAGGTCACCCCGAACGAGACGGTGTCGCCGGCGCGGTCGCCGTTGGGGCTGAAGACGCGCGGGCTCGCGTCTCCGGCGACGGTCAGCGACGGCGGGGCGAAGTCCACGGTGAGGGCGCCCGTGCTGCGGAGCGGCCCGTTGCCCATCGCGTCGGTGGCCGTCAGGTTCCAGTGGTAGGTGCCGTCGGCCGAGTTGGCGGTCGGCGTCCAGCCGATGGCCGCCGTGTCGGACTGGCCCGAGCTCGACGCGAGCCTGTCGCCGGTGGCGTCGGTGATGGTCATGGACCAGATCGAGGGCTCGGACAGCCGGACCGAGACCGGGATGGTGCCGCCCGCCCCGTAACTGGCCATGGAGAAGGTTCCGGTGCCGTCGTCCACGGTCAACACCCGCGGCTCGAGCGAGTCGCGCGGCGTGAGCGTCGAGCCCACCATCCAGCCCGTCGTGCCGGTGTCGGTGTGGATCGCGTAGATCGGCGAGCCGTCGGCGGCGGGCACGGCCTCCTGGCGGTCCACGCGGACGATCGTCGTGCTCGGCAGGGAGGCGACCGGATCCGTCCCGGCCGCCGCGTCGCCGACGGAGCCGTAGACGCTGGCGCCGCTGGCGATGGGCGTCGCGTTGCCGGGCACCGCCATCGTCGCCGGGTCGCCGCCCGTGCTGGCGTAGGAGGCGCCCGTCACGTCGGCGGTGGTGAGCGTCAGGTCTCCGGTCGCGGAGCGCCAGAAGCCCGCGGGCGTGGCCTGGTCGGGATCGAGCAGCTCGGTCGTGCCGGGCGTGCGGACGGAGGCGAACTCGAGCACGTTGTTGTGGAAGTCCGGGGCGTTGGTGAAGTAGTCGCGGATCGACTCGCTCTGCGTGAACAGCGCACTGATGTAGTAGGGGTCGTGGCTGTGGCCGATCGCGATGACGGCCTTCACGCCCGCCGCCTCGAAGGCCGCCGCGTAGTTGTCGGCGCGCTGCCGGGCCACCGACAGCGTGGGGTCGGGCTGGCCGGGCTCGCTGTTGCCCGAGGCGTAGCAGAGGTGGAACAGCAGGACGACCGCGTTGGGCGCGGGCGTCAGCGTGCGGATCGAGGGCTCGCCGTAGTACTTGAGCTCGCTGTCGGTCGTCTTGCCGTCGCCGTTGACGTCGTAGTTGAGGCCGAAGCCGTCCTTGGTCGTGTAGGCGGCGTCGTTGGGGTACGGGGCCGGCCAGCCGTTCCCGTGGCCCAGGTACACGATGACCGAGGCGCCGTTGACCGCCGCCTTCACCCGGGGCCACGTCGCGTCGGGGCTGTAGACCTTCACGACGTTGTCGGTGTACTTGACCGCCTCGGCGTAGACCTGATCCGCGTAGGACCGGTACGTCGCCGTCACGCTGCCGGTGGCGCCCACGATGATGACGACCTTGGGGTTCGCGCCCGCGGCGCGGACGGCCGTGGCGCTCGAAGGGGCGAAGACGCCGAGCCCGGCCACGAACAGGGCGACGAGCGCGACGGCGATCCTGGGCAATGCGGTGGCTCCACGCGCGGGTCGTGACCTTGCAAGGGTCGCCGCGGAGGGCCCGCCGGCCAATGGCGGGAACGTCCCGTCGCCCATGGAACATTGGTGCCTCCACCGGCGTGGTACCCGGCGAGGTGTGCTCGCCACTCCGGAGGCGCCGGGGGCTGCGCGCCGGGGGCTGCGCGCCGGGGGCTGCGCGCCGGGGGCTGCGCGCCGGGGGCTGCGCGCCGGGGGAG
>JAKAMV010000351.1 GCA_021812735.1 Chloroflexota bacterium
GAAGCGGCGCGACGATCCGATCCTCCACAAGCCGTTCACCGCGGAGCTCGGCAACCTCACCCCGATCATCGTCGTCCCCGGGGCGTGGAGCGAGGCGGACCTCGACTACCACGCGGCCAACATCGCCACGATGCTGGTCAACAACTCGGGGTTCAACTGCACCACGAGCCGGGTGATCGTCACCTCGGCGGGCTGGCCACAGCGGGCCGCGCTGCTGGACCGGCTGCGAGGCATCCTCGAGGGCCTGCCGGCGCGCCTCGCGTACTACCCGGGCGCGGCACAGCGCTTCAACGCCTTCCGGGTCCACTACCCGCAGGCCGAGCTGTTCGGCGAGGAGCAGGACGGGACGCTGCCCTGGATGCTGATCCCGGGCCTGTCGCCCGACGCCGCGGGCGACCCGGCGTACCGCTTCGAGGCCTTCTGCCCGATCACCGCCGAGACGGTGATCGACGCGGCCGACGCCGCCGACTTCCTGGACCGCGCCACGGAGTTCGCCAACGAGCGCCTCTGGGGCACGCTCAACGCCACGCTCATCGTGGACCCGCGGACGGAGCGCGACGCGCGGGTCCGGGCCGCGCTGGACCGCGCGATCGCGGGCCTGCGGTACGGCACGGTGTCGCTCAACCACTGGTCGGCGATCGGCTACGGCCTGGGGATCACACCCTGGGGCGCCCACCCGGGCCATGCCCGCACCGACATCGGCTCGGGGATGGGCTTCGTCCACAACCCCCTGATGCTCGAGCGGGTCGAGAAGACGGTCGTGCGCTCGCCGTTCCGCGCCTGGCCCAAGCCGATCTGGCTCATCGGGCACCGGCGCGCCCACCGGCTGGTGCCGCACCTGGTCCGCTACGAGGCCACCGGCAACCTGCTGTGGCTGCTTCCGGTCGCCTACCACGCCCTGCGCGGGTAGGCGGGGGCCAGCCGGCGCTAGGACGCCACCTCGGGCCCCAGTGCCTCGAACAGGGTGAGTTGCAGCCCGGCCGGCCCCTCCAGGCGTGAGTTGAGCGAGCGCCACGGCGTCTCGACCGGCGCCGCGACGAGCGTCGCCCCGGCGTGCACCAGCCCGTCGGTCGCCGCGCGCGCGTCGGCGACGCCGAACGCCACGCGCACGTGCCCCGCCACCCGCCGGCCCACCTCGAGCCGGTCGATGTGCTCGGCGTGCGGCACGTCCGTGAGCTCGAGCGTCGCCCGCCCGGCGTCGAGGATCGCGACACGCCCGCCGCCGTCGTCGAAGGCGCCGATCTCGCGGAGCCCCAGCGCGTCGCGATAGAAGCGCAGCGCCGCCTCGTAGTCCTCAGTCGTCACGACCAGCCGCATCTCGGTCACGCCGTCGACCATCGATCACCCTCCCGTGCGTCACCGCCAGGTCCGGAGACGGAGCGGACCCGGGGGCGGTTCCGTCGCTCCCGGGTCCTGGCCCGGGTCGCGTGGCTGCGCTCGCCGGGTTGGGATGAGCCTACCAGCCGCCGCGACCGGGGCCGGTGGCCGGTCGCGGCGTTGCGTGCCGTTCGGGCGCCGTGTTGCCGGCGAACGTGCTTCCGACCATGACGCAGGCCCGCGTCGGCCCGACGCCGGTCTGGCACCTACAGCCGGACGGCTAGACCGCCACCCCGGCGCGGAGGCCCTCGAGGACCGCCTCCTCGATCGTCCGCGGCGACTGGACGTCGCCGGCCGCCAGCACCAGGCGGGCCCCGCCGCGCGCCGCGTCCGCCTCGAGCTCCGCGAGCAGCGAATCCGCCGGCACGTGGCCTTGCGCCAGCACGAGCGCCACCGTGCCGTCGATCACCACGGCCTCCCCGGTGAGCACGTCCTGGAGGTAGACCGCGCCCTCGTCCGCGCCGAACAGCCGAGTGGTGGGCAGGATCGTCACGTGGGCCCGCCGGGCTGCCGCGGTCATCTGGTCGCGCACGTACTGCTGGCAGCGCTGCCCTGCCATGTTCCCGGTCACGCCGAGGGTGACGCGGCAGCCGCGCTGGGCGAGCAGCGTGGCCACCCCGAGGCCCAGCCAGTCGGACCGGAAGTCGGCCACCACGACGCTGCCCCGCGGCACCGAGCCGGCGTCCCGGATCGCGTCCCACGCCTGGACGATCCGCGGGGAGCCGTTGACCTCCAGCGGCGGGGTGTACGGCACCGCCCCCGTGGCCACGATCACCGCCTGCGCCCCGCTCGCGCGCACGTACGCCGCGTCGGCCCGCACGCCCGTCACGAGGTTCACCCCGGCTCGCCGCGCCTCGGACTCGAGGTTCGTGATCGCGCCGCCGATCTCGTGGCGCTCGGGGAGCAGCTGGGCCAGCCGCACCTGGCCGCCGACCCGCCGCTCGGCCTCCACGAGGGTGACCCGGTGCCCGCGCTCGGCGGCCACAGCGGCCGCCTTGAGGCCGGCCGGCCCGCCGCCGATCACCAGCACGTCCTTGGGCGCGTCGGTCGGGGGGTGCTGCGCGTGCCCGGGGTCGCCGAAGCGGGGGAACTCGCGCTCCCGACCCGCCTCCGGGAACTGGACGCACGAGATCGGGTAGCCCGCGTGGAAGTGGCCGATGCACGCCTGGTTGCAGCCGATGCAGGCGCGGATGTCGTCGAGCCGGCCCTGGGAGGCCTTTGCGGGCAGCTCCGGGTCGCAGATCAGGGCGCGGGTCATCACGCACATGTCCGCCGACCCGGCGGCCAGGATCATCTCGGCTTCCTGCGGCTGCGTGATCCGCCCCGCGACGAGCACCGGGACCCGCACCGCCGCCTTGACCCTCGCCGCGCACGGCGCGGTGTACCCGGCAGCAATCGGCGACGGCGGCACGATGTGGTCCGAGCCCGCGAGCGTGGCCGACGTGCCGCGCACGATCGACACGTAGTCGAACGCCCCCTCCGCGTCGAGCGTCCCCAGGGCGGCGATCGCCTCGTCCTCGGTCAGGCCGTCGGGGCTCTCCTCGCCGATCGAGATCCGCAGCCCGACCACGAACCCCGGCCGGGTGGCCGCCCGGCAGGTGGCGAGCGCCTCGCGCAGAAAGCGCAGCCGCCGAGCCTCGTCGCCGCCCCAGCCGTCGGTTCGCAGGTTCGTGCGCGGGTTGAGGAACTGGCTCGGCAGGTAGCCGTGCGAGGCCACCACCTCCACGCCGTCGAGCCCTGCGGCCTGGAGCCGCAGCGCCGCCGCCCCGAACCCCTCGATGATCTCGACGATCAGCGTCTCGGTCATCGCGCGCGGCATGACGTGGAAGCGCTCGGTGGGCACCGGCGAGGGCGCCCAGGCCACCGCCAGCGTGCCGTCCTCGGTGTCCATGATCTCGCGGCCGCCGTGGAACAGCTGCCCGAACACCTTGGCGCCGTGGCGGTGGATCGCCTCCGCCAGCGCGGCGTAGCCGGGGATCGTGGCGTCGGAGTCGGCCGTCAGCTCCGACGAGGTGTAGCGCGCCGTGGGATGCACCCCCGCCACCTGGACCACGATGAGCCCGACGCCGCCGCGCGCCCGCGCCTCCTGGTACGCGATCAGCTGGTCGGTGACCAGGCCGCCCACCGCCATCACCGTGTCGTGCCCCGACGACAGGATCCGGTTGCGGATGGCCACGTCCCCGATCGTGATCGGCGAGAACAGGTGGGGGAAGGCGGCCTGCGCCGCGGGCGTCGTCATGCGAGCAGGATGGCGCCCCGTCGCGGCACTTGCGTCCCCCGTCGCGCCCGTCGCGCCCGGCGCGCCCGGCGGCTCAAGAGAATGGTGAAGGGCCGGAGGAGGGGCCGCTGGTATCGTGTGGGGGTCGATGGAGGAGCTGGTCGCGCACTGGATGGGGAGGGTCCCGTACCGCGAGGCGTGGGATCTCCAGAAGGCGCTGGCCGCCGCCCGGGCGCACGGCCGGATCGGCGACCGGCTGCTGCTCCTCGAGCACCCGGCGGTGCTCACGCTGGGCCGCCAGGCGGACGACGCCCACGTGCTCGCCCCGGCCGCGATGCTCGAGGCGCAGGGCATCGAGGTGATCCGCGTGGAGCGCGGCGGCGAGGTCACCTACCACGGGCCGGGGCAGCTGGTGGCATACCCGATCGTCAAGCTCGCCGACCGCGGGCTCTTCCTGCGCGAGTACGTGCGAGCGCTCGAGGGCGCCATGGCGGACGCCTGCGCGGCGGACGGGATCGTTGCCGGGCGGCGCGAGGGCCACCCCGGCTGCTGGGTGGACCCCGAGGGGCCACTGGTCCGCAAGATCGGCGCCCTCGGCGTCCGTGTCGAGCGCGGCATCGCCTACCACGGCATCGCGCTCAACATCACCACGCGGCTGGCGGACTTCGGCCTGATCGACCCGTGCGGCATGCCGGGCCTGCGATCGACGTCCATCGCGGCTGAGCTGGGGCGCCGCTCGGATCCGCCCACCACCGCGAGCGTGGAGCGGGCCGCCCGCGCCTTCGCGCCGGCGCTCGCCGAGCGCCTCGGCGCCGAGCTCGTGTGGTCGCAGGCCGACCCGCGCAGAGAGCTGGCCGAGGCGGGTTCGGGGGACGCCCTGCTCGCCAGCGCCAGCGAGGGCCCGCGATGAGCCAGGGCCTGTTCGAGCTGCGCAAGGACGCGATCGCCGGCTGGTGGGTCGCCACGGTCATCGACCGCACGTTCGCGCGCGAGCGGTTCGCGCAGGCGGCCCAGCCGGTCGAGGATCGCGGCGACTGCTTCAACTGCCGGATCCCGGCGGGCGACGGCATCCGCCTCCGGGTCCTCAAGGACTTCGCGTTCACGGTGGCGGGGACCGAGGAAGAGCGGCGGGCCAGGGAGGGGAGCATCGCCCAGGTGTCGCTCGTCGACGCGCGTGCGGCGGGCTCGTGGCGGACGGTCGTGGCGCCGCCCGGCGAGCACCGGCCCCTGCATGCGGTGGGCAGCCGGACGATCGAGGAGCTGCTCGCCCGCTGCCGGGACGAGATCGTCGCCGCGCGGAGCGCCGGCGCCACGCAGTATCTCCAGGTGCTCCAGAACTGGGGCGCCCAGGCGGGCGCGCGGACGAACCACCTGTGCTTCGACCTCTACGACCTCCCGCAGATCCCGCACCGCGTGTCGGAGGAGCTGGGCGGCGCCGCGCGCTACCTGATCCGGGAAGGGGAGTGCCCCTACTGCCGGCTCGTCCGCGACGAGGTCCGGCGGCCCGGGCGCCTGCTGTACGCGGACGGCGACGCCGTCGCCTTTGCGCCCTACGCGAGCCGCTCGCCGTTCGAGGTGTGGGTGGTGCCGCGCCGCCATGACGCGGACTTCGCGCGCGCGGACAACCGCGACGTCATCGCCACCGCCGAGGCGCTGCGGCAGGTGCTCGGCAGGCTCGCAGCGAGCCTCGACGGGCCGCCATACAACCTCGTCCTCCACAGCGCCCCCCTGCGCGAGCAGGTGGACGCGACCTACCACTGGCACTGGGAGATCCACCCGCGCCTGCGCGAGATCGCCGGGCTCGAGCTGGGCACCGGCCTGCCGGTCAATCCCGTCTCGCCCGAGGACGCCGTCGAGGAGTTGCGGGCCGGCCAGGCCGATGACGGGCCGCCGGAGCATCCACTGCGATGACCACTGGACGGGTCGGGCGTCACACCCCGGTGGGAGACTCCGTCACAGGCCACCGGGGAGGGCGAACCGCGGTCGTGCCCAGTCGACCGCAGCCGATGGAGCGAGCGTGGTCGTCGAACCGGTCCAACTCGGGCGGGTTTACCCCGGCGGGCGCACGATGAGCGGCCCGTGGGACCACGACGAGGCGTACCGCTTTGTCGAAGCGCTGTTCGCCAAGCACCAGAACGAGATCTACGCCTACCTGCTGCGCATGCTGCGCGACGCGGAGCTGGCGGCCGACCTGACGCAGGACGCCTTCGTGAAGGCCTACAAGGCGTACGACGCGCTCCAGAAGCCCGAGAACGCACGGGCATGGCTGTACCAGATCGCCCACCGCGTGGCACTCGACGACCTCCGGCGCCGGCGCATCGTGCGGTTCGTGCCGCTGATCGGCGAGGCGCGCAGCACCGCGCCCTCCGCCGAGCACCTGGCGATGGACGCACGGCTGTCGGGCGACCTCCAGCGTGCCCTGGAGCGGATCCCCGAGCGTCAGCGGCAGGCCCTGCTGCTCGCAGAGCTCCACGACATGACGGGCCTTGAGCTGGCCGCGACGCTCGGCGTCTCGCACGTGGCGGCACGTGCCCTGCTCACCCGGGCCCGCGAGAGCCTTCGGCAGGCGCTCGCCGCAGAGAAGGCTGCGGACGCCAAGCGCGAGGCGGACCTCGGCGCCGCGCAGAGCCGGCGGCAGTGAGCGGCGAACCCCAGGGCCGCGGCCACGAGCGCGCGCGCAGCCTCGCCGCGCTGCACGCGGACGAGCCGCTGTCGCCGGAGGACGGGGCCTGGCTGGCCGACCACCTCGAGTACTGCGACACCTGTGCCGGCGTCGCCGCCGAGTACGACGCCCAGCACCAGCTGTTCGCCGAGCTGCGCGCGTTCCGCCCGGCGCCGCCGCGCGACCTGTGGGCCCGCACGTCCGCCGCCATCGACGGCGAGCGGCGCCGGAAGGCCGACTCGCGCAGCGTGCGTCGCCCCCTGGGCGCGCCGCGAGCGTCGCGCCGCCTCTCCTTCGCGCCCGTCATCGCGCTCGTCGCCGTCGTCACGGTGATCGGCGTCGGCCTGCTCAACGGCGGCGCCCTCCTCCCGGGCGACAGCGCCGCACCCACGCCCATTGCGGTCGCGGACGCCGCCGCCATCCAGGTCATCACCCGCGACAGTGCCGGCAACCTGCAGATCCTCAGCCGGCCGGTCAACCAGGTCTGCCCGGTCGACGTGCCCGAGTGCGGCGTCCAGCCCACGTTCTCGGTCACCGCCGTCACCTGGGTCGGGGCGGCGATGGACCTGCAGGGCGCGCTTTCGCCCACGGGCCGTCAGATGGTGGTCGTGGCGCGAGACGTCGGCAGCGAGGGCGTCTACATCGTCCCCGTCAAGGCCGCGGCGACGTCAACCCCGGTCCGCAGCGGCGCACCGGCAGGCACGTCACCGGTCTCGACCCCCTCGGCCGACCAGACGCGCATCGCCTCGAGCGGCGCACCGTCGAGCACGCGAGCGGCCACCACCGAGGCCTCGCCGTCGGTGTCGGGGACGCCAGTCGCCACGCCAGAGCCGTCGTCGTCGGCCGAGCCCACGGACGAGGCGTCACCCGACACCGTGCCGCCTGCGAGTGGCTCGTCTGCGGGGCCCTCGTCGGGGACCCCGTCGCTGGGGCCGTCGCCGGTGCCCGGCTCCGATGCGCCGAGCCCGATGCCGTCGATCCCGGCGACGCCTGCGCCGGACGCGGCGATCAAGATCGCGAGCGGCGTCAACGTGGTCGGGACCCCGATCTACGCACCCGACGGCGAGCACCTCGCCTTTGCCGCGATGCCGTCAGACGGCTCCGCCGGCCCTGACATCTACGTGTGGGCTGCCGGCGATGTGCAGGCGCAGGCGATCACCTCGGACCACGGCACGTGGCTCGCCGGATGGACCGCGAGCGGCATCCTGGCCAGCCGGGTCGTGGACGGCATCCCGACCACGTACCTGCTCGACCCGACGACCGGCAGCACCACGCCTGTGGGCGCGCCGGGGACGTGGCTCCCCGCCCTGTCGCCCAACGGCGGCACGGCCGTCTGGTGGTCCGGTTCGGTGCGGCTCGCGGCTGACGGCGTCACCTGGGTGCCCGACATGGGGAGCCTGGTCCTGGGCGCCTGGCCCAACGTCGCAGACGCCACACCACAAGTCCTCGCCACGGGCCCGCTCGTCGCCTGGCAGGCGCGCTGGGCGGAGGACGACAGCTCGCTCGCGGTGTGGATCGACGCCTCGGGCGGCGGCCAGGGCGGTCAGCTCAGCCTGTACCGGGTCCTGGCGTTGACCCACGACGTCGATCTCGCCAACCCGATGCTCGACGCTGCGCCGGCCAATCCGGACTTCTCGCTGCGAACCGGGCGCCTGGCGTGGACCACGCCCTCGGCCGAGGCGCCGCAGGCCGTACCGACCTCGCCTGCAGTGCCGACCTCGCCCGCAGTGCCGACCTCGCCCGTGGTGTCGCCGCCGCAGTTCGTGCCGTCGCCGCAGTTCGTGCCGTCGCCGCAGTTCGTGCAGGTGCTGGCCTGGTCGGGTGATGCAATCGGGCGGCTGCAGATGCAGGCCGACGGGAGCGGAACGGTCCTCCCCTGACCGGCGTGGCGGCGGGCTGCGGGCCGAGCGCCCGAGGTGTCCGACCACCCTCACTTTCCGCGATCCGCCTGATGCGCTAGATTCCCGACCCTGATGCGACGCAGAGCGGTCGTCGCGGTCTCGGCGCTCATCGCCGCCACCGCGCTGATCGGCTTGCCGGGCCCTGCCGGGACAACTGCCCCCTCGCCGGCCAGGGAACTCCAGGCGGCCGCCTTCATGGTGCTGACATCGCCCGGCGCCCCGGCGTCCTCGCCGGAGGTGGCGCTCGACAGCGCCCTCCGCGCAGCCGGCTTCCTCGGCGATGGCACCGTGCTGGTGGAGCGCGGCGCGGCGCCGGCGGACCCGAGCACGCGGCCGGCGGTCACCCAGCCGACGGCGAGCGCCGGCAGGGACTGGAAGCCCGGGCGCTACAAGCTCACCGGCTGGGCCTCGTTCTACGACAACGGCACGACGGCGATGCGGCTCCCGCGGGGAACCATCGCCCGGATCTGCGGGCCGGGCGGCTGCATTCTGCGGATCGTGACCGACTACGGCCCGCAGAAGCCGGGGCGCATCGTGGACATGTACCGGCCGGACTTCTTCGCGATCTGCGGCTGCGCGTCCTGGTCGGGGCTGGCGTGGGTGACGGTCACGGTGTACTGACCGTGCCGGAGCCGCGCCGCGGCCCGCCCCGTCGACCCGGCCCGCGACCGCCCGGCGCGGTAGACTGGACCCGATTTCCGCGCCGGTCCCGTGAGGCCGGGTGGCCCCGTGAGGCCGGGAAGGAGGAGCGAGCCGCGTGCGACGCTACGGGTTGACCCGATGACGGGCCGCCGGATCATGACGGCGGAGG
>JAKAMV010000352.1 GCA_021812735.1 Chloroflexota bacterium
GCCATCGACGAAGTCGGGCCGGCTGAACTGGACCTGTGAGACGTTCACCGCGAGGCGCCCTCCGATGTCGATCCCCTGTTCACCCCAGGAGACGAGACGGGCACAGGCCGTGGCCAGCACCCAGGCCGCGCCGGCCCAGGCGGCGGCAAGCTCCCCTGACGCCGGGCTGACCCTGCTCGCCGCACTCGCCGCGGCGGCGTCCACGATCGGCGGGGCCCGACTGCTGCTGGCCAGACGCCGTTGACGCTGTGTCGGGACGGCGTCCCGCTACCCGCCGTGCGTGGCAACCTATCAGTCGCGGCGGCAGCGTGGCGCGAGAGGGCCGCCTTGGACTGGAGGCGCGGCGTGGACATCCGCAAGATCGTGGTCGAGGTGGAGGAGACGCGGACGGTGGCCGGCCGCGCCCTCGCCCGCCCGACCCGCAAGGCCGTCGCGTCGGTCGTGATCTCGAATCCCTGCGCGGGCCGCTACGTCGAGGACCTGTCGGCGCTCGAGGACCTCGGTGCGGAGGTCGGCGGGCTGCTGGCCGAGCGGGCGATGGCCGCCCTCGGCGCCGACACGCGGGTCAGCGCGTACGGCAAGGGCGCCATCGTGGGCCTGGGCGGCGAGCTCGAGCACGCGGCCGCGATCCTGCACCCCAAGTTCGGCGCGCCGGTGCGGGCGGTCGCGGGCGGCGGCCCGTCGATCATCCCCTCGACCAAGCTCCTCGCCGGGCCCGGGACACTGCTGGCGATGCCGCTGGTCAATCGCGACGACCTGTGGAGCTTCGACGAGATGGACGCCGCCACGGTGCAGCTCCCGGACGCGCCGCGGGCGGACGAGATCGTGGTGAGCCTGGCGCTGGCTGCCGGCGGGCGGCCAGGCGCGCGGACAAGGAGGCCCGGCTGATGTTCAAGGCGATCATCCTGCTGACCCGCAGGGACGGCATGTCGAAGGGCGAGTTCCGGCACTGGCTGCTGGTGACGCACTCGCCGCTCGCGCGGCAGTTGCCGGGCATCCGGAAGCTGACGTTCAACGTCGTGGAGAACGAGGACGTGGCGGTCGACGGCGTCTCGGAGCTGTGGTTCGACAGCCGCGAGGCGTTCGACGCCGCCTATGCCACTGAGATCGGCAGGGCCGTGGCCGGCGACTCGCTGACCAACGTGAAGGCGCGGGTCCGGCTGATGGTGGACGAGCAGCCGCAGCTCGGCTGAACTCGCCCGCCGGGCGGGAGGATCCGGGGCTGCGGTCAGGCGCGGAGCACCTGGAGGGCGCCGGGCCGGATGCGCGCCTCGAGCGCCCCGGGTCCGAATGGGTCGCCGTCCACCTCGACCGGCTCCGACGGCGCCACCTCCACCCGCACCGACTGCCCGGTGAGCCGCAAGCCTGCACCGGTGGCCGATGACCCGCAGGAGGTGGCGAGCAGCAGCTCAACGACGCCCCGGACCCCGCCGAGCACGCCGCCGCGCGGCAGCACGAACACGTGCAGCAGGCCGTCGTCCGACGGCACGGGCAGGCGCGGCCTGAGCCCGCCCGGCATGGCGCCTCCGGCGTTCGCGATCAGCGTCACCACTGCGTCGATCTCCGTGGCGACTCCGTCGACGGTGACCACGGTCGGGCGGGGTCGGAGGTGCTCGAGCAGCCGGCTGGCTGCGAGGAAGTACGCCGCCACGCCGTAGCGGCGCTTGGACTCGCGGTCCATCGCCTCCATGACCCGGGCGTCGAAGCCTGTGCCGCAGGCCACCACGAACGGGAGGGTCTGGTCCGGCGCGCCGGGACGCTCGAGGCGGACCTCGCCCACGTCATGCGCGTGCGGCGTCCCGGTGGCCAGTGTGGTCATCGCCCAGTCGAGGTGGCGGGGGATCCCGACCGACGCCGCGTACAGGTTGCCGGTGCCGCACGGCAGGACGCCCACGGACACGCCCGAGCCGGCGAGCGGGCCCGAGGCGTCGCGGAGCGTGCCGTCGCCGCCTGCGACGGCGACGATGGCCGCCCCTCCGGCGACCGCCGTCTCGGCCGCCGCCCGGACCTCGGCCCGGTCGGCGGCCACCGCCACCTCTACGCGGTCGAGGCCGCGCCGGTGCAGCGCCTCGACCCCGGCAGCCACCACGCGCTCGCGCACGGCAGCGTCGCGGAGCCGAGACGCTCCGGGGTTCACGATGAGGACGGCGAGGCGGGGGTCGGGTGCGGGCATGCGGAGATCATCGGGGATGGCCCCTCTGCCGTGCCGTTCCGCGCATTCCTCCGGGGCGGAAGCGACGAGGGCTGGGCGGTGCAAGCGCTTGCATGGCCGTCGGCGCCTCGCTATAGTCCGGCCATCGAAACGGGTGCAGGCTCGCCCTCGGCACGCCGCCGGCAGCGGGCCCCTGAGGGAGCGTGGTCGTGGCTGATCGCATCCGGGTCGGGGTCGTCGGGTGCGGCCTTGTGGCCCAGGTGATGCACCTGCCCTACCTGCGCGAGCTCGCCGACCTGTTCGAGATCGGCGGCGTGTGCGACCTGTCGCCGTCGCGAGTCGGCGCCGTCGGCGCCATGCATGGAGTGGAGCGCCGGACGACGGACTGGCGCGAGCTCCTCAGCTGGCCGCTCGACGCGGTGATGGTGCTGATCGCGGGCAGCCACGCTCCTGTCGCCGAGGCCGCGTTCGACGCCGGCATGCACGTGTTCGCGGAGAAGCCGCTCGCGCTCTCGGTGGGCGAGGGCAGGGCGATGGTGGACCATGCCGGGCGCGCGGACCGGGTCCTGATGACCGGCTACATGAAGCGCTACGACCCCGCCTACGAGCTGCTCCAGGGTCGGATGGGCGAGCTGGGCGAAATCCGGCACGCGCGCCTCGCCACGCAGGAGTCGCCGTTCGAGCCGTACGTCGCCCACTACCCGCTGCACATGGCGAACGACGTCCCCGCCGCCGCCCTCGCCGAGCTCGCCGCCGACGACCGGGCGAGGGTCCGGGCGGCCATCGGCGACGTGGACGACCTCACCGCCCACGCCTACCGCGACTGGATCCTCGACTCGATGGTGCACGAGCTCAACGCCGTGCGCGGGCTGCTGGGCGACCCGACGGCCGTGTCGTTCGCGCGGATCCGCGCATCGGGGATCACCGCGGTCCTGCAGTTCGGCAGCGTGGAGTGCGTGGCCACCTGGACGGACCTGCCGGGCATGGCCCGCTACCGGCAGACCTGGGAGTTCGACGGCATCGCCCGGCGGGCCGTGCTGGAGCTGCCGTCGCCGTTCCTGCGCAGCGCGCCGACCCTGCTGCGGTTCGAGGACGGCGCGGCGGGCAGGGCCGCGTCGAGCGAGACCGTCCACACCGCCGGCTACGACGAGGCGTTCAAGCGCGAGCTCCGGGAGTTCCACGCTTCCATCACCGGCGGCCGCCCGCCGCGCACGCCCGGAGCGGACGCGGTGCGGGACCTCGCGCTGTCGGCGGCGCTCGTGACGGCGCACGTCGAGGGCCGTCCTGTGGACGACCCGATGCGCCACACCCGGGAGGGGGTCGCCCGGTGAGGGCAGGTCTGCGGGCAGAGCCCGCAGACGCCCTCGAGGCCGTGGTGCGGCCGCCGGCCGGTACACGCCAGCCTGAGCTGCCTGCGGGCCGCCGAGGGCAGACGGTGCGCCCGGGGCCCATCGTTCACCCGATGGTCCTCTGGCCATCGACCGTGGCGGACCGGTACGCTGTCGCCTGGACCGATCGGGGCTTCGCTCGGCCGCCGGTCACCGCTCGGAGGCAGTCCCCGGCTTCATGGCACCAACTGCGCGCGCAATGCCCACGCGAGCGCTCGGTCGTGCGCTCGCGCCCCTCGCCGCCGCCTTGGTGGTCGCGCTGGCCGTCGGGCCGTCGGCCTCGGCAGCGTCCAGCCGGCCGCCTGCCCAGGCAGTGCGGCCCCTGTGCGGTCCGCCCGCGCCCGGCCTCGCGACCTGCCACGCCCTGGTCTGGACCGACGCGCAGGGAACGGCTCGGCCGTTCACGACGGGCACGCCGAGCGCGACTCCCGCGGTCGACCCGCTCGTCGCGTCTGACCTGCAGGCGGCGTACGGCCTGAGCGCAGCCGCGGCCTCCCTGGGGAGCGGGGTCAAGGTGGCGGTCGTCGACGCGTACGACAACCCGACCGCCGAGGCGGACCTGGCCGGCTACCGAGCCAGCATGGGCCAGCCCGCCTGCACGTCGGCCAGCGGCTGCTTCACCAAGGTGGACCAGAACGGCGGCACCTCGTACCCGGTCCAGGACACGGGCTGGGCCGCCGAGAGCGCCCTTGACCTCGAGATGGTCTCGGCGATCTGCCCCAACTGCTCGATCATCCTCGTCGAGGCCAACAGCGAGCGCCTCTCCGACCTCGGAACGGGCGTCAACCGAGCCGTGGCCATGGGCGCCAAGTTCATCGCGAACAGCTACGGCACCTTCGAGAGCACGTCCGAGCTGGCCTGGGACGCGTCGTGGTACACGCACCCGGGCGTCGTGATCACCGTCTCGGCGGGCGACCTCGGCTACGGCGTCCAGTACCCGGCCGCGTCGCCCCACGTGGTGGCGGTCGGCGGGACGACGCTGGCCCGCAGCGGCAGCGCGTGGATCCAGTCAGCCTGGTCGGGCGCCGGCAGCGGCTGTTCGGCCTATGAGCCCAAGCCGTCGTGGCAGAAGGACGCCGGCTGCTCGAAGCGCACCGTCGCGGACGTTTCCGCGGTCGCCGACCCGTCGCCGGGCCTCGCGGTCTACCACGACGGCGCCTGGTACGTCATGGGCGGCACGAGCGCGGCCGCCCCGATCGTTGCGGCCGCGTACGCGCTGGCCGGCAACCCCGCGGCCGGCACGTACCCGGCGTCCTACCCCTACCTCCGGGGCGGCCTCACTGACGTCGTCGGCGGCAGCAACGGCACCTGCGCGACGGCGTACCTGTGCCAGGGTGTCGTCGGGTACGACGGGCCGACCGGCCTCGGAACGCTGTCAGGCACGGCGCCGCTCACGGCGCCAGCCGCTCCGGGCCAGCCGCAGAACGTGAGCGTCGCGCCGGGCAGCGGCTCGGTCGCGGTGGGCTGGGATCCGCCGGGATCCGACGGCGGCGCACCCATCACCAGGTACACCGCCACCGCAAGCCCCGGCGGGCATGCCTGCACCTGGTCGAGCGGCCCCTACACGTGCACCGTCACCGGCCTGACCAACGGGCTGGGGTACACCATCACCGTCACTGCGGCCAACTCGGCGGGCACGGGCGCGCCGTCGAGCCCGTCATCGACCGTCACGCCTCGAGGCCTCCCGGGGCAGGCCCAGAACGTGGCCGGCCAGCCGGGTGACGGGTCCGTTGCGGTCTCTTGGTCCGCGCCCACCAGCGACGGGGGAACGCCGCTGACGGGCTATGCTGTCACCGCCTCGCCCGGCGGCGGCAGCTGCTCGGCCACGCCGCCGACGACCAGCTGCACCGTCGCCGGACTCGTCAACGGGCAGGCCTACACGTTCACCGTGACGGCCGCCAATGCGGCGGGCGCGGGCCCTCCGTCTCCCTCGTCGGCCGCGGTCACGCCGCGCACGGTGCCGGGCGCCCCGGCGGGCGTCCAGGCGGAGCCCGGCAACGCGACAGCCCGGGTGTCGTGGTCGGCGCCATCGTCCGACGGCGGTGCGGTGATCAGCCGCTACACCGTCACGTCGTGGCCCGGTGGCGCCACGTGCAGCTGGGCCTCCGGGCCGCTCGCGTGCACGGTAGCCGGGCTGTCGAACGGCCAGTCGTACACCTTCACCGTGGTCGCCACGAACGCCGCCGGCAACGGCCCTGCCTCGGGCTCGTCCGGCGTGGTGATGCTGGCGGCCCTTCCCGCCCCTCCGACGGGGGTGACGGTGTCGCTGCCCGCCTCGCCGGAGCTGGGGTCGCTCGACGTGGCGTGGGTCGGCGGCGGCGTGGGCTCGCCGGTGACGGGCTACACGGCGACGGCGTACATCCCCGGCACGCTCGCATCGACGCGTCGCAGCTGCCTCGCAACCGGGGCACCTCCCGCATCGAGCTGCACGATCACGGGCCTCGCCCCCGGGGTCGCCGTCGTCGTGCGCGTGGCCGCCACCACGACCGCGGGGACGGGGCCGGCCTCCGACCCGTCCGGCCCGATCACGCCACCGGCGCCGCCGTCCGCGACCGTCGGCTCGCTGCCCGCGTGGTCGGCCGCCACGTCGGTGGAGGTGCCGCTGGCGGGCACCCCGGGCACCAACGCGATCGCCGGCTACGACCTGCGCTTCCGGCGCGCCCTCTGGAACGGGTCGTTCGGGTCGTTCGGCTACCGCTCCACGACCACACCGAGCGTCACCCTGCCCGTCGCCGCCGGCGCAACGTACTGCTTCAGCGTGCGGGCCCACGACGCCCTGGGCTACACGCCACGCACCTGGTCCGCCGAGCGCTGCACCGCCGTGCCGCTCGACGACCGGAGCCTGTGGCGCCGCGGCAGGTGGAGTACCGGCAGTGGCGCCGCGTACTACCGCTCCACCTGGACGCGCTCCTCCTCGCCCGACGCCACGCTCGTGCGCACCTCGGTCCAGGCCAAGCGCATCTCGATCGTGGCGACCACGTGCCCCACATGCGGCTCGATCCGCGTCTACCTGGGCTCCACGCTCCTGCGCTCGATCAGCCTCGCCTCCTCGGCCACCGTCAACCGCCGAGTGATCGCGGTCGCGGCCTTCACCACCGTCCGCTCCGGCACGTTGACACTCAAGGTGACAACGTCGGGGCGCATGGTGCGCATCGACGGGCTCGGCGTCAGCCGCACCTAGCGTCGCCCGAGACGGAGGCCGGCGCCCGAGACGGAGGCCGGCGCCCGAGACGTCGCCCGCGGCCGTGCGCGAGGCGCTAGCGTAGGGCCGGGTCCGTGACGCCGTTCGGCGCGCCGGCGGCCATCGGAGGTGTGCATGGCAGGGAACCACGCGATCTGGGCCGGTGCGGGTGTTGCCGAATGAGCGTGCGCTTCCTCCACAGCGCGGACTGGCAGCTGGGGATGACCCGCCACTTCCTGTCCTCCGAGGCGCAGGCGCGATTCTCCCAGGCGCGCATCGACGCCATCCGGACGCTCGGCCGGCTGGCTGTCGAGACCGGTGCCGCGTTCCTCGTCGTGTCGGGAGACGTGTTCGAGACCAACCAGGTCTCCGCGCAGACGGTACGGCGCGCCCTGGACGCGCTGCGGTCGGTGCCCGTCCCGGTCTACTTGCTGCCCGGCAACCACGATCCGCTCGACGCCGGATCGATCTTCCGGGCGCCCACGTTCGCCAACGGTCGGCCGGCCCACGTCACCGTGCTCGAGGACAGCACGCCGCACCCCGTCCCGGGCGTGCCGGGCGTGGAGGTGGTCGGCGCGCCGTGGTCCACCAAGCGGCCGCTCTCGGACCTGGTCGCCGACGCCTGCGCCGGGCTGGCCCCGGTGCGCGGGACCGCGCGCGTGCTCGTGGCCCACGGCGCCGCGGAGATCTCGTTCGACAACCCGGCTGCCATCCGCGTGGCGCAGGCCGAGACGGCCCTCGCCGACGGCCGGATCGCCTATCTCGCGCTGGGCGACCGCCACTCCACGACGCCGATCGGGTCCACGGGCAGGATCTGGTATGCCGGCGCGCCGGAGCCCACCGACTACGACGAGCTCGATGCGGGGAACGCCCTGCTCGTGGAGCTGGCGGATGACGGGAGCTGCGCGGTGGCCAAGCGGCGCACCAGCACCTGGCGCTTCGCGCGCGAGCGGTTCGACCTCGACGGTACCGACGGCATCGAGGCGCTCGCCGCCTGGCTGAGCACGCTCGCGCCCAAGGACCGGACCATCGTGAAGCTCACGCTCGTCGGCACCGTGTCCTTGTCAGCCAACGCCCGCCTCGAGGCGCTGCTCGAGCACGAACGGGACCTGTTCGCCGCCATCGAGCAGTGGGAGCGCCACACCGACCTGGTGGTTCGCCCCGACGACGACGACTTCGCCGATCTGGACCTCAGCGGGTTCGCCGCCCAGGCGCTGGCGGTCCTGCGGGAGAGCGCTGCCGGCAGTGGCGCGGAGGCGGCGGCGGCGCGCGACGCGCTGGCGCTCCTCGTGCGATTCGCGGCCTCGGCGGGCGGCGTCGCATGAGGCTGCTTCGGCTGCGCCTCCGCAACTTTCGCGGCGTGGACGACCGCGAGGTCAGCTTCGTGCGCGACGGGGTGACGGTCATCGTCGGCCCCAACGAGGTGGGCAAGTCGTCGATGGCGGAGGCGCTCGACCTGCTGTTCACGGTGCAGGATTCGAGCGCCAAGGCGGAGGTCAAGGCGGTCAAGCCGGTGGACCGCGACGCGGGGCCCGAGGTGGAGGCCGACGTCGAGACCGGCCCCTACGCCTTCACGTACCGCAAGCGGTACCTCAAGGCCGCCGAGACCGTCCTGCAGGTCACGCGGCCCAGGCCGGAGCAGTACACCGGCCGCCAGGCGCACGAGCGGGTGGAGCAGATCCTCGCCGAGACGGTGGACGCCGTCCTCTGGAGGGCGCTGCGGGTCAAGCAGGGCGAGGGCATCGGGCAGGCGTCGCTGGCCGAGGCGGCGTCGCTCGGGCAGGCGCTCGACCGGGCTGCGGGCACGGTGCCGGAGGGGCAGCTGGAGACCTCGCTCTTCGAGCGGGCGAAGACCGAGTACGACCTGTACTGGACCCAGACCGGCAAGACCAGGGGGGACTGGCCGCTGCGCGAGACTGTGAACCAGGGGCAGGCCGCGCTCGACGGGCTCGAGGCGCAGCTGCGAGCGGTGGCGGCGGACGTGGAGCGCTCGGCTGACCTGGCCGCGGAGCACGCGCGCCTGCTCGATGCCAAGGGACCCGAGGAGGCGCGCGTCGGCGAGCTCGAGGCGAGGTGGCGCCAGATCGAGGGGCTGGCCCGCAACGTGGAGAAGCTCGCGGAGGCGGAGAAGGCCGCCCGGCTGACCGCCGACCGCGCCGCCGAGGCGAGCCGGGGTCGCAGCGCCGCCGCCGACGAGCTGGCACGGGCGGCAGCCGAGCGCGACCGGCAGCGCGACGCCGTCGA
>JAKAMV010000008.1 GCA_021812735.1 Chloroflexota bacterium
ACGACTCACTGTCATGCGGCAACGGCCCGGCCGACCCGCGCATATCAGGGTGACCATCGTCGCACGGACCTGACCTCGAGCGCGCCCTGCCCCACCCCCTTGACAAGTCCTTCCATATCAGGAGCCTACGTGACCATCACGAAGCCCGGGCGCGGCCGACCGAGCCGGGCGTACATCCTCGCCCAGGTCGACGTGGGCATGGGCGACCTCGCGCGGGCCGGCGGGCTGCCGAGCGCCGACGAGAACGAGCAGATCTGGCGCGACATCTGGTTTGAGGAGGCCCACAACAGCACCGCGATCGAGGGGAACACGCTCGCGCTGAAAGAGGTGCGGACCCTGTTGGACGAAGGGCGCCCGGTGGGCAACAAGGAGCTCTGCGAGTACCTCGACGTCCAGGGCTACGCGCGCGCGGCCCAATGGGTCTACGCCCAGGCGACGGCGGACGAGGGCGAGTGGGGCCGCGCGGGAGCCGTGACCCGCGCCGAGCTCCGCGAGGTGCACCGGCTCGCCCTCGGCCTCGTCTGGGACGTCTGCCCTCCCGACCGACCGCCCCTCGACCCGCGCGAGTCGGCGGGCAACTGGCGGGTCCACGACATCGCGCCCTTCCCCGACGGCATGACGCCGCCGTGGACGGAGGTCGACGCGCGCGTCGGGGACTGGCTCGCCGCGGCGCAGGCCGGGCCGGCCGCGGACGAGCACCTCATCGCCTACCTCGCGCGGGTCCACAACGCCTTCGAGCGCATCCACCCGTTCCGCGACGGCAACGGCCGGACGGGGCGCCTGCTGCTCAACCTGCTGCTGGTGCGGAACGGCTACCCGCCCGCGGTCATCCGGAAGCGGGGCCGCAACGCCTACCTCAAGGCAATGCGCCGGGCCGACCGCGACGACTTCGCGCCGCTCGCGGAGATCGTCGCGAGGGCCGTCAAGGAGAGCCTCGACCGCTTCCTGCTGCCGAACCTCGCCGGGCCGGTCAAGCTCATGCCGATCTCGGCGCTCGAGCGCCGCGGCCTGTCCGCGCGAGGCCTGCGGGCGGCCGCCGAGAAGGGCACGCTCCGCGCGGCCAGGGACGCCGGCGGGCGGTGGATGAGCAGCGCGCGGTGGGTGGACGACTACGTCGCGTCCCGGCGCATCGGACGGCCCAGGGGACGGGGCGCGACGGGCGGGAGCGAGCACCTACTCTAGGGACCTCATAGCAGTAGCGGAGCGCTCGGCACGGACGAGACCAACGATCCCCGCTCGCGGAGCGGCCCGTCGTACGCCGAGCTCCGGCGTGAGGTCGAGCGCCTGCGGGCCGAGAACGCGCGGCTCCGGGCACACCGCGACGCGCCCGAGCCCGGAGCGGGGCCGCGCGTCCCCTCCCCTCCCGTCGCGGCCGCGGCCGCGCCGACGCCCTCTTCCGCGCGCTGTTCGCGGGCCGCGAGGACGTGTACGCGACCCGCTGGGAGCCCGGTGCTCGCGCGACTGCTGACGAAGCGTCTCGCGGCTTGCGCAAGCCTCGGCTTCGACGTCCGGGGAATCGGCGGCCGGCGGCGCTGACGCGTTGGGCCAGCATCGGCCCCTTCCGCAACGGCCAAGGCAGAGTGTCGCGTCGGACTGTCGCGCGACACCCTAACTGTTGCGATTCCCGTTCGGGCGCCCCGCTCAGAGCACAGCGCTCGCGACGCCGGGACTTCCCAAGCAGAATGTCGCGGGTTCGAATCCCGTCTCCCGCTCCACCTCCCCCGTCACGCCAGAATGTCGCTGATCCCACCGCACCCATGGCCGTGCCAAGGCGAAGGGGTCCCCATGCCGCAGACGAGCGCGTGCGCAGAAACCGCGCACGGCATCTGCGTATGAGCCGGGCGGGGACACGAGCGCCGCCCTCGGCCAGATGGCCCATCCGGCACCTGTCGGGTGACGATGCCAGGGGCGGCTGTGGACGGCCATCCGGACCCTGAATCGCGGTGCCGGCGGCTGCGATCCCGCCGATTCATGCGTGCGCGACGCGGCCGGGGCTGGGCCTCGACACCCTAGTCGTCGGCGTGCACGCCGTCCATGCGCGCGAAGTAGAGGACCTCGAGCTCCCGCAGGACGTCCACCGGCTCGTTGTCGAAGGTCTCGTAGAAGGCCCCCTCGTCGCTCTCGACGCTGATCGTCCAGCGACCCGGCTCAGGGCTGAGGGCGCAGCGGGGGAAGTGCATGTGGTGGTGCCACCCGACGCCCCGACGGTCGATGTCCGCCAGCCGCGCGGGCAGGCCCGAAGCAGGCGGCGTCGCGCCTGTCGCCGCCGCCGTCTTGTCCTTGTCGAGGATGTCGTCTCCGTGGAGCAGCTTGACGAGCGCGCGGTCCACGTCCGGAAAGGCGCTCGACGCAGCGATGCAGGCGCGCCCCTCCTGGTCGTCCTCGACAACGACGGCAAACCGCCCGGGGTACGCGTTGTGGGCGCAGCCCGGTGAGAGGACGTGCGAGTGCCAGCGCTTGCCATCCTGCCGAAGCGACAGGGCGACGTCGAGCACGCCGTCGAGCGGCACCTCGGTGTAGAGAATCCGGCCGTGTGTGATCGCGCGCGCGGGCTCGGTCATGCTGGACGGCGATGATACGCCCACGGCGAGCGGCGCCGAATCTCGCGTCCACGTCCCGCCTCTCAGTCCTCATGAGACAATGCCGCGGCTGAACGTTCCGGTGAGGGATCTGATGGGCGAGCTCCGGTTGGGCATTCTGCTCTGGAGCCAGGGGACGGACTGGAAGCGGTTCGCCGCTGCCGCGCAGCGATGCGAGCAACTCGGCTACAGCCACCTCTGGACGTGGGACCACCTCTACGCCATCTTCGGCGATCCCCATCAGGCGATCTTCGAGGGTTACACGGCGCTTGCGGGGCTGGCCGGCGTCACGGAGAGCGTCCGGCTCGGGCTGCTCGTCGGCGCCAACACGTTCCGGAATCCTGGACTCGTCGCGAAGTCGATCACGACGATCGATCACATCAGCGGCGGTCGTGCGGTCTGCGGGCTCGGCGGCGCGTGGATGGAGCTCGAACATGCCGCCCACGGGATCGACTTCGGGACGGGTTTCGGCCAGCGCCTCGACTGGCTGGACGAGTCGGTTGCCGTGATCCGCGATCTCCTCGACGGACGGGAGGTGACCTACGCCAGCGACCGCTACCGGTTCACGGAGCTGTCCGAACACCCTCTGCCACTGCAGGAGCACCTGCCGATCATGATCGGCGGATCCGGCGAGAAGAAGACGCTGCGGACCGTCGCCAAGTACGCCGACATGTGGAACACGATGGGCGAGGTCGAGGTGGTCGCGCGCAAGGTCGCCGTGCTCGAGGAGCACTGCGTCGCGATCGGCCGCGACATCGGCCGGATCGAGAAGACGATCAGCTGCAAAGTCACGATCCGGGACACGGAGCACGATGCGCGGCGCGTCCTCGACGACCTGATGGCCGCCAACCGGACGCCGCGCGCCAGGTACGACAATCCCACGTTCTGGGTCGGCTCCCCTGAGCAGATCGCCGAGAAGATGGTCGCGTTGCGGGCCCTCGGGTTCGACACCTTCATCTCCGAGATGCCGGCGCCGTACGACGTCGAGACGCTCGAGCGCTGGATCGGCGAGGTCAAGCCGATGGTCGAGCGAGGCTAGGGTCCCGGCTGCACGGGGCGCGCGACGTCCGCCCCGCAGCGTCGGCGTCCGCCCGCCCGGGGATCGACCCTTCGCGCCCGCCGAGCGGCCGGTTTCCGCGCCGCAGCGGTGCCCGCCATTGACAATCGTCCAGCCCGCATCCAATACTCGGAATGTCGGACAATCTGGCAATCATGGCGAAGGCGGGGACGAGCGGCCGGGGCGTCGCGGCAGAACGCGAAGGAGATGCGCGGTGACGGTTCCGAGAGTCGCACTCGTCGTCGTGTCGAGCCCGTTCGAGGCCGGTGGCGACCGCGCCCCGGAGACGCTGCGGCAGGCGATCGCCCGCCTCGAGCCATCGGGCGTGGACCTGCTGGTGGCGACGGACATCGTCTGGGATGTGGCCGATGCGTCGCGGGTGACCCGCGGCTGGTCCGAGCGGGGCGTGGATCTGCTTGTGATCGTCCACTGCTCGTGGGTGGAGGATTCGCTCCAGTTCCAGCTCCAGCGGGCTGTCGGCACACCCGTCTTCATCTGGTCGCGCCCGGAGCCCGAAACCTACGCGTTCGCAGCCGTCAAGCACTTCGCGAGCGTGGCCCGGCGCACCGGTCTCGCCTACCGGTGGGATCAGGGCGAGGTGGACACGGACCGCTTCGTGGAGCGGGTCACCGCCTTTGCCGAGGCCGCCGCCGTGGCCCGCCGATACCGCGACTCTCGGGCCGGCCTGTTCACGCCCCGGACGGCCTGGCGGATCGCCGGCCCGATGGACATGTCCCTCGACGAGTGGGATCTGGGGCTTGAGCTGGGGGTCACCGTGCTCCACCTCGAGATCGACGAGGTCATCTCCGAGGCGAAGAGGGAATCGGATCGGGATGCTCTCGCCGAGGTCGAGCGCCACGCGGCCGGCTACACGGTCCAGGCGGATCCCGGGCGGATGCTCGTCTCCGCCAAGGTCTACCTCGCCGCGAAGCGCCTGATCGAGCGGTACGACCTCGACGCGATGGCGGTCGCCTGCTACCCGACCCACTTCGGCCTGGTCAACGTCGCGACCTCCTGGCTCGGCGACGAGGGTTTCGACCTCAACCCCGAGGGCGACGTCGGCTCGTCGATCCTCGGCAACGCGATGATCGCGCTCAACGGCCGCCCGGTCGTCATCGGCGAAACCGTCCAGATCCTGCGCGACACAGACACACTGCTCATCCGCCACGAGGGATCGGGACCCGCGAGCCTCGCAGCCTCGCCGTCCGAGGCGTTCATCGTCGATCTCTGGGAGCAGAAGGGGACGATGATCGAGTACGGGATGCGGCAGATGGACACGGTCACCGGCGCCTCGCTCACGGGCGGCGCGGGTGACTACGCGATCTACGCCGCGAAGTTCCGTTCGCGCGGCCTCCCGCTCGACGAGTTCAACGCGCGCGGAAGGGGCTTCCTCGCCCACCTCGAGGCCGAGATGGGCGGCGAGGCGCTGCTCGATGTGATGTTCGACTCGGCCATGGACCACCACCTGATGCTCCAGGAGGGCGACGGGGTGCCAGCGCTCCGCGACTTGGCCGACGCCTGGGGGATCGGGTTCGTCGAGGTCGGCGCCTAGCCGACGTCATCGCCGGTCGCCGATTGCGAGCCGGCGGCGCTGACCAGCCGGGGCCCGCAAGGGCGTTGGGAACGCGAGGAGCAGACCGTGGCCGAGTTCCTCTTCATGCTCACCAAGGACGACGCAACCGTCATCGACTGCCTCGACGTGTACGACGAGGTGCGGGGCACCGACCTGGCGTGGGTCGGCTTCAAGGACATCGGGGTCGACACGGCGACGCTGCGCGAGCTGGTCCGCCGCATCAGGGCCGACAGCCGGCAGACGGTGCTCGAGATCGTCAGCGTGGACGCCGACGCCGAGGTGGCGTCCGTGAAGGCCGGGATCGACCTGGGCGTGGACCTGATGATGGGCGGCACCCGCGCCGACCTCGCCCTGCCGCTGCTCGCGGGGACGGGGATCCGCTACATGCCGTTCCCGGGCATGATCGTCGGCCACCCGAGCGTCCTCGAGGGCACGCTGGAGTCGATCGCCGAGAGCGCCCGTGCGCTGACGGCGATGCACGGCGTGGCGGGCGTGGACCTCCTCGCCTACCGGTGGCAGGGGGACGTGCCGGTGCTCATCGAGCGCGTCGTCGCGGCGTCGGCCGGGCCGGTCGTGGTCGCGGGGAGCATCGTCACGGCCGAGCAGATCGGCATCGTCACCCGCGCCCGCGCGTGGGGCTTCACGATCGGCGGCGCGGTCTTCGACCGCCGGCTGGTGCCCGGCGGCTCGGTCCGCGACCAGGTCACCTGGACGCTCGACGCGGCGCGCTCGGCGGCAGGCGGCGTCGGGAACGGGCGCCCGTAGCGCGCACGCAGCGCACGTCGGCACTACGCGCACGCGGAGACAGGGAGACACGTGATGGACCGAGCGAAGCCGATCGTCGTCCGGCAGGCCGAGGCGCGCGCGTTCATGGAGGGCGACGAGTTCTGCCGCCACTACGTGACCACCGACAAGGTCACCTTCGGGACCTCCACGCTGCAGCCCGGCCAGCGAGGCGGCCTCGACGGCGGCCACCCCAACGCGCACGAGGTGTGGTTCTGCATCGCCGGCCACGTCCTGATCGACACGGGGGACGGCGAGTTCGTCCAGCTGTGGTCCGGCGACGTCGCCGTGATGCCCGAGGGACTGCCGCACACCCTCATCAACGTCGGCGACACGGTCGCCTACCTGTCCTGGAGCCTGGCGCCGAGCTCGTAGCGCACGCGGGAGGCAGCACGATGGACATGATCCTCGCGGTCGACCTCGGGACGACCGCGATCAAGACCTCGCTGTTCGACCAGCACGGGAAGCTGCTCGTCAAGGCCTCGCGCGAGTACGAGCTCTCGACGCCGACAGCGACGAGCGTCGAGCTCGACGTCGAGGTCTACTGGGCTGCCTTCAAGCAGACGGTCGCCGAGATCCTCGCGGCGCGGCCCGACGCGCCCGGGCAGATCCGGGCCCTCGGGATCTCCGCGCAGGGCGAGACGCTGATCTGTGCCGACGAGGCCGGTCAGGCGCTCCGCCCGGCCATCGTCTGGCTCGACAACCGCGCCCAGGAGGAGGCCGAGCGGCTCGCCGCCCACTTCACCAACGAGACGTGTTACCGGGTCACGGGCCAGGTCTCGTTCGTCCCGACGTGGCCCGCCGCGAAGATCCTCTGGCTCCGCGAGCACGAGCCGGACGTCTTCCGCCGGACGCGTACCTTCCTGCTCATCGAGGACTGGCTGATCAGGCGGCTGACCGGCGTCGCGGCGTGCGAGGGCTCGCTCGTCACGTCGACGGCGTACTGGGACTTCACGAAGCGGACGTGGTGGCCGGAGATGCTCGGGTATCTCGGCATCGACGAGGGCCGCCTCCCGGAGCTGCGCGAGTCGGGGTCGCCGGTCGGGCCGGTCCTCGCGCCCGTCGCCCGGGAGCTCGGGCTCGATCCGGCGACCGTCGTCTGCATGGGCGCGCTCGACCAGGCGGCGGGCGCGATCGGGGTCGGCAACATCCGGCCGGGCGTCTTCTCGGAGAACACCGGCGCCGCGCTGGCGATCTGCGCGACGGTCCCCGCACCCACCTTCGACCCGGCCGCCCAGATGCCCTGCCACTGCCACGGCGTGCCGGGCCTCTACATGGAGCACACGTTCACGAGCGGCGGGATGGTCCTGCGCTGGTACCGCGACACGTTCTGCCAGTCGGAGATCGAGGCCGGGCGCGCCAGCGGCCGCGACGCGTACGACCTCGTCACCGAGCTCGCGGCGGCGGTCGCGCCCGGCAGCGAGGGGGTCGTGATGCTGCCGCACCTCCAGGGCGCCATGGCGCCCGAGGCGAACCCGCGCGCAAAGGGCGTCTTCTACGGGTTCACGCTCCGGCACTCGAGGGGCCACTTCGCGCGGGCGATCATGGAGGCGATCGGCTGCATCGTCCGGCGCAACCTCGAGGTCGTGGAGAGCCTCGGGATCCCGGTGACCGAGATCCGCGTGCTCGGCGGCGGGGCGCGCAGCCCGCTCTGGAACCAGATCAAGGCGGACATCACTGGCCGGCCCGTGGTCACGACCGAGAACGAGGAGGCGGCCTGCCTCGGTGCGGCGATCCTCGCCGGCAGCGGCGTCGGCGTCTTCGGGTCGCTCGAGCAGGCGACGGACCAGATGGTCGCGATCAGGCACCGCTACGAGCCGAGCCCGGAGAACCGCGCGGTGTACGAGGACGTGTACCGGACGTACGCGGAGCTGTACGGCGACCTCGTCGGCATGTTCGACCGCCACTGAGCCACGCCCGCGAACGGAGGACGGCGACAGGATGACGGCGATGCGTTCCCAGCAACCCGCTGGACCCGTGCTGGTCGCGTCCTCGGAGCTCGAGCGGTACGGGGCGGCGCTCCTGCGCAGCGTCGGGGCGTCCCAGGTTGACGCCGAGTGGGTCGCCTCCCTCGTCGTCGCCTCCGACCTCGCGGGACACGAGTCGCACGGGCTGCGCCGACTCGTCGAGTACGTCGAGCATGCGCGGTCTGGGGCGGCCGACCCGCGAGCGATCCCGGAGGTCGTCGTGGACGGCGGGGCGACGGCGATCGTCGACGGCCACCATGCATTCGGGCACGTCTCGATGCGCGTCGTCACCGAGCAGGTCGTCGCGCGGGCGCGAGCCCACGGCGTCGCCGCGGTCGCCCTCCGGAGGTCCGATCACGTCGGCCGGTTCGCGGACTTCTGTGAGCGCGCCGCCGCTCAGGGCGTCATCATGCTCTGCTTCGTCAACGACGCCGGCTCCGAGCAGGACGTGGCCCCTCCCGGCGGGACCGAGGCACGACTTGCGACCAACCCGATCGCCGCCGGGGTCCCGCGCGCGGGGTCGCCGCACCTCGTGCTCGACATGGCGACGAGCGTCGTCGCGAAGGGGCGGGTCTCCGAATGGCTGGACCGCGGCCTCCCGCTGCCGGACGAGTGGGTGACCCCGACCGGCGTCCTGCGCCCGGTCGGCGGGGTCAAGGGCTTCGGGCTCGCGCTCGTGACGGAGGCGCTCGCGGGAGCGCTGACCGGGGCGGGAACGGTCTCCGCGAGACCGGGTCGCGACGATCAGGGAGTGTTCACGATCGGCGTCGACGTCGCGCACTTCCGGCCGCGGGCCGACTTCACCGCCGAGGTCGAGGGGTTCATCGCGTACGTCAAGGACGTGCCGCTCGGCTCCGGCGCGCAGCCGGTGCGCATCCCGGCCGAGACGGGAGCGACGGTCGCAGCCGAGCGCCGCGCCCACGGCGTCCCCGTCCAGCCGTTCACGTGGCAGCGCCTCGCGGACCTCGCTGCTGAGCTCAGAGTCGCGGTCCCACCCCGCCTCGAGTCGTGAGAACTTGCCACAGCGAGGGTTGCGCGGCCGGAGCGGGTCTGCGCCGGCCGAAGCGACACATCAGCGCCGGCCTGGCTCAGGGCCTGACCCAGTGAGCGCGAGCCAGGGGAGGCGCAGCAGCGCTGCCGGACCCTCGGGGATCAGCTCCAAGAACTCGCGCTCCGCGCGCGAGAACCGCGCGCCCCAGAGTCCCTCAGCCCGCTCGACGTCGCCCGCGCGGATCGCCGCGATGAGGCCCGCGTGCTCGGCGAGGATCTCCCCGACGTCGCCGTACTCGATGCCGAGGACCGCGATGAACATCCGGATCTCGGCGGTCAGCTCGACGAACCGGGCAGCGACGCGTGGCAGGCCGCTCGCCTCGGCGATCAGCGACTGGAACGCGAGGTCCGCCTCCACGAGGCCGGCCTGGTCCGTCGCCGCCCGTGCGCGCGCGCCCGCCGCCTCGAGCTCGCACACGAACGCCTCGGTCGCGCGGCCGGTACCGAGCAGGTTGCGGAGGGCCAGCGAGCCGAGCGACGCCCGCAGGGCGTACACCTCGATGACGTCCTCGGCGTCCACTGTCCGCACGACGGCGCCGCGGTTCGGGCGCATGACCACGAGGCCCTCGCGGCCCAGCTGGCGCAACGCGTCGCGCACGGGCCCCCGGGAGAGTCCGAGCTCGCGCGCGAGGTCCTGCTCCACGAGGCGCTCGCCGGGCCGGATCCGGCCGGACACGATCGCCTCGCGGATCTCGGAGGTCGCATGCTGGAGCGCGAGCGGGGCATCCAGCCGGGTCATCCGCGGCGAGTCAGCACCCATCGGGCATCGGCTCGAGCGGCATCTTGACCGCCCGCACGGCGGGCACGTGGAGGAGTGACGGAGTGGACACGAACGACGGGAAGGTCGCCATCGTCACGGGGGCGTCGGGCGGGCTGGGTGGAGCGATCGCCGAGCGGCTCGCTGCCGACGGCTTCCGCGTCGTCCTGGCGTACGGGACCGATGACCGCGCCGTCCGCCTCGCGGAGGGCCTGCCCGGCGCCACAGCGCTGCCCCTGCCGATGGACGACTTGACGGCCGTCGAGCGGATCGGGGCGGAGCTCGCGAGCGAGCACCCCCTCGTCCATGCGCTCGTCTGCTGCGCCGGCCGGCTCGACCGCCATCGGCTGGCCGACGTCACGCCAGAGGAGCTCGTCGGGTCGTTCACGGTCAACTGCGCCGCGCCCGTGCTCCTCGCGAAGGCGCTCGAGGCGCCGCTCCGGGCCGCGCACGGTGCCATCGTCAACGTCTCCTCGATCACCGCCGTGGCGGCGGGCCGCAATCGCATCCCGTACGCCGCCGCGAAGGCGGCGCTGATCGGCGCCACCCGCGGGCTCGCGCTCGAGCTCGCCCCGGACATCCGTGCGAATGCGATCGTGCCCGGCCTGTTCGACACCTCGATGAACGCACCTCTCCACGACAACGGAGACCTCGCGCGGGAGACGATCCGGCGGATCCCGCTCAAGCGGCTGGGCGACCCGGCCGAGTTCGCCGCCGCGGTCTCCTGGCTGGTCGGCGCCGCCGCCACGTACGTTACCGGAACCGCCTTCGAGATCGACGGCGGGGTGCTCGCGCGGAGCGCCCTGCCCGCCGGCGACTGAGAGCGCGGAACGGCCCGGTGCGACCGGCGGGCCGGGCCCTTCGTTGGTCGGGCGCGTCGCCAGGCCGCTCATGGCAGCTCAGCGCATCGCGAGCGCCTCCGGCCGCAGGTTCGGCCGGCCGAAGCGCTCGAGCCGGTATGGGCCGAGGTCGACCGTGGTCGCGAGGCCCTGGACCTCGCGCGCGACCTCGGCCGCCAGCGCGGGCGCGATCGAGAGTCCGTGCCCGGAGAACCCGGCCGATGTGTAGACGTTGTCGAGGTGCGTCCAGCCGACGACGGGGTCCTCATCGGGCGTGATCTCAAGGAAGCCCGCCCACGCACGGACGGCCGAGGCGTTCTCGAGCCCCGGCACGCGCGGGACCAGGGTCTCGACGACTTGGGGCAGCTTCGACCAGTTCGGCTGCGGGTCCCACTCGACGGGCGCCGCGTCTTCGTTGTCCATCCCGATCAACAGCCCCTGCCCCTCCGGATGCAGGTACGCCTTGCCGCCGTCGAAGTCGATGACCATCGGGTAGCGCAGGCTCGCCTCCGGCACGTCCTGGACGGTGAAGATCTGCGAGCGCCACGGCTCGATCGGCAGGTCGCCCCCGTAGAGGCGGGCGACCGCGGGCGCCCACGCGCCCGCGGCGTTGACGACGACGTCCGCCCCGTACCTGGTCCCGTCGGCAACGGCGAGGCTCACCGCACGACCGCCGCTCGTCCCGATCGCCGTCACCGCCGTCCCGATCCGGACGACGGCGCCGTGCGCGCGGGCCCGGCTCGCGAAGGCCGAGGCGACCGTCGCCGGGTCGAGGAAGCCGTCCTTCGGGTTGAACGACGCGCCGAGCAGGTCGTCGGTGCGGACGCCCGGGACCATCTCGGCGACCTCGGTGGGCGTGAGGAACTGCGTCTCGCAGCCGAGCTCCCGCTGGCGCTCGACGGCCGGGAGCATCGCCGCGCGTGTGGCCTCGCTCGAGACGAGGAACAAGTAGCCGACCTGCCGGAACGAGCACTCGACGCCGAACTCCTCCGGGAACGCCTCGACCTGGGCGATCGTCCGCTTCGCGAGGCTGATGTTCAGGTCGTTCGTGAACTGGTGGCGGACGCCGCCAGCGCTCCGCGAGGTCGAGTCCGCGGCGATGCCGGCAGCCTCCAGCAGGAGGACGCTCCGGCCCGCGGATGCGAGCTCCATCGCGAGCGCGGAGCCCATGATCCCGCCGCCGACGATGGCGACGTCGAAGGACCGCTCAGGCACGGGCCGAGCTCCGCTCCATCAGGCCCATGGCGGCCTGAACGACGGCCGCGGCGGTCGGCTGGATCGCCTCCTCGAGGGCCGGGCTGAAGGGCACCGGGGTGTCCGCGGCGGCGACGCGGGCCGGCGGCGCCGCGAGCAGGTCCCAGAGCTGCTCGACGACGCGCTGCGCGATCTCGGCACCGACGCCGGCGGTGCGGACGTCCTGCTCCACGACGACCATCCGTCGCGTCCGCGCGACGGACTCGAAGAGCGTGGCCTCGTCGAGCGGGACGAGCGAGCGCAGGTCGATCACCTCGGCGCTGATGCCGAGCCGTTCGAGCGCCGTCGCCGCGGCCGCAGCGATCCGGACCGAGCCCGAGTACGCGACGAGCGTCACGTCCGAGCCGGGGCGCTCGATCCGGGCCGAGCCGAACGGGACGAGGTCGTCCATCTCGCCGACGGGGCCGGCCACCGAGCCGTAGAGGAGCCCGTCCTCGATGAACAGGACGGGGTCGTCCGAGCGGATCGAGTACTTGAGCATCGCCTTGACGTCGTACGGCGTCGCGGGGGCCACGACGACCAGACCGGGCTGGTGCATGAACCACGCTTCCGGCCGGCCGGAGTGATGGCACCCCGACGAGCGGCCGAGGACGTTGACGGTGCGGATGGTCAGGCGCGGGACGCACAGCCCGCCCGACACGTAGTAGATCTGGCTGACGTGGTTCGAGAGTTCGTCCATCCCGCAGCCGAGGAACGACGAGAACATGATCTCGGCGACCGGCCGGTAGCCGGCGACCGCGGCACCGAGCGCGACGCCGATGATCGCGTCCTCGGAGATCGGCGTGTCACGGACGCGCTCCGCGCCGTACTTGGCGAAGAGCCCGCGGGCCGTGGCGAAGTTGCCGCCCATCCGCCCGACGTCCTCGCCCATCAGGAAGACCCGCGGGTCGCGGGCGAGCTCTTCGTCCTGGGCCTCGACCACCGCGTCGCGGTACGAGATCTCCCTCATCGCCGAATCCCTTCCGATGCTTGGCCCGGGGTCTGGGCCTGTCCGGGGCGAACGAACCGGAGCGCCTCCGCGGGGTCCGGCTGAGGGCTCGCGAGGGCCTGCTCGCCGGCGGCACGGATCTCCTCGGCGACCTCGCGACGGAGCTGTGAGACGTCCTCATCGGTGATGAGCCCGGCGGCGGCGAGCGCCGCAATGCCGCCCTCGACCGGGTCGCGCGCCTCTGCTGCGGCGATCTCGCCCCGGTCGCGGTACTCCTGCGCGTCCCCCTCCTCGTGGCCATAGCCCCGCGGGCAGTCGAACACGAGGACGGTAGGCCCGCCCCCTGATCGCGCCCGCGCGACCGCCCGTGCCGCGGACTCGGCGCAGGCGACGACGTCCTTGCCGTCCACCCGCTCGGCGGCGACCCCGTAGGCCGCCGCCCGTGCCACCAGGTCGCCCGCGGATGCGAGGGGCCGCGCGACGGAGATCGCCCAGCCGTTGTCGATGATCGCGTAGATGACGGGCAGGTCCCAGATGGCGGCCATGTTGAGCGCCTCGGGGTAGGAGCCCCGGTTCACCGCTCCGTCGCCGAACACGACGACGCCGACCCCGCCGTCGCCCGCCAGCTTGTGGACGAGGCCCACTCCGGTCATCGTGGCGATGCCGCCCCCGACGAGCGGCGAGGCGGGCAGGCATCCCTTCGTAGGATCGCCGGCGTGGAGCGACCCGCCGCGCCCGCCCAGCAGCCCGTCCCTGCGGCCGAGCACCTCGGCGAGCATCCCGGCCGGCGAGCAGCCCCGGGCGAGCACGACCCCGTGGTTGCGGTGCGATCCGATGATGTGGTCGCGCCCGTCGAGCGCGAGCGCGATCCCGGCGTGCACGGCCTCCTCGCCGATGGCGGGGTGGATGAAGCCCGGGATCAGGTTCCGCTGGTACCAGCCGATCATCAGCAGCTCGGTCTCGCGGATCGTGAGCATCGTGCGCACGAGCGTCCGCGCCTGCCGTGCGTCGAGCGAGCCGGGCGAGGCCGGGAGGGTTGCCGCTGTCATTCGCTCTCCTTCACTCCAAGGGGATCGTGTCGACGACGTCGCGCAGGTCGGCGAGGAAGCGGGCGGCATCGACGCCGTCCGCCAGACGGTGATCGCAGGTGAGGACGACGCCGATCTCGTTCTCGGCCCGGGCGCCCGCGCCCATCGCGCCCATCGCCAAGGTCACGGCCGTGTCCGGGTACAGCATCGCCGTGAACCAGTCCACGCCATACGCCCCGAGGTTCGAGATGGCGAACGTCGGCGTCGAGGAGTTCGCGGCCGGCAGGCGTCCCTCCGCGAGACGCTGCTGCGCCTCTCGTCGCCGGCGCCCGAAGGCCGCGGCCGTGTCGTCGGCCGAGACCGCGAACGACGGCGCGTAGAGCGCATCCTCCAGGCGGACGAGGATGCCGATCCGCGGTGCCGTGAACGTCTCGGGAGCGCCGGCGTGCACGCGCGCGTGGCAGGTGGGGTGGTCCGGCAGGGTACGCGCCGCCGCGAGCGCGACCACGTCGAGCAGCGACACGCCGACCGCGCGGATCACGTCGAGCCGGCCGATCGCCAGACTGCCGCCGAGCTGGAAGGTCGGCACCGCGGCGGAGCGTTCGAGGGTCGCCCATGATGCGCGACGCGCCGCGGAGAAGACGAGGGGCGCGGTCTCGGCGCGGTGCGTCGGGGCGCCAGCCGATCCTCGCGGCTCGCTCGATCCCGCCGCGGTCCCTCCGGCCGCTCCGGCGGCATCCGAGTCCCGCCGCCCCGGGGGTGGCTGGAGTTGGGACGCCGCGATGACGTCCGCCTCCACGATCCGGCCTCCGGTCCCGCTGCCCCTGATCGCTGCCAGGCCCACCCCGAGGATGTTCGCGAGCGCGGCTGCCGCGGGCGCCACCGACGCCTCGGCAGTCGCGCGCGGGCTGCCCGCCGCCGGGTGCTCGCCCTCGACGGCCAGCTCGGCCACCGGCGTCCCGGCCGCGACCTCGTCGCCGGGCTCCGCGGTGATCGACGTGATGACGCCGTTCGCGGGGGCCTCCACGTCGATGGCGGTCTTGTCCGTCTCGAACGTGAAGAGCGGGTCGCCCTTGTTCACCGCCTGGCCGACGCTGACGTGCCACTCCGCGATCACGCCGGAGGTCATCGTCGGCGCGACCTTCGGGAGGATGATCTCCACGGTGGGCAGCCTCCTGCGTCACGGACGTCCATATCGCTGGCACCCGTGACGGGACGCTCTGACGGGATCTTGGCCGTCCGCGGACGCACGGATTGCAGACAATCTACAGTCATGGTCAAGGCCCGGCGCGCACTCACCACAAGGTGAACCGGCCGGCGAGCTGAGGGCCGACGGATCCGGCGGCAGGCAGAGATGCCCGGGTGGAGATGCGCGGACGGTCAGGTGGCGCTCGTGGGCGGCGGGACGATGCGCCGGGCGCCCGGCGGCTGTGGCACGGCGGACCGGGAGCGGCTACCCCTGCTCGGCCTGGGCGAGGAGCTCGATGAACTCCTGGGCGCTCACGACCGTGTGCCGGAAGAAGGCCACCTCGACCTCGGCGCGGTTCCGCGTCAGCAGTGCGTCGATCAGCTGCCTGTGCACGCTGTGCACCCGCTGCTGGTCGCCGCGCAGGACTTGCTCCTGGGCGAGCGTGATCGTGATCTGGGCCTCGATGACCGGCCAGAGGCGGACGAGGGGCTCGTTCTCGGACGCGACCCAGATCGCCCGATGGAACGCGATGTGGGCCTCGTGGCGGACGAGCGGGTCCGCGTCGAATTCGACGCCCTCGTAGTCGCGCCACGCGTCGAGGGTCGCCTCGAGCCGGGTCCCGCTCGGGTCCTCGAGGATCGCCTCGCACGCGAGCATGTCGAGCGCCATGCGCGTGTGCGCGATATCCATCAGCGCCTTCGGCGAGTGGTGGGCGATCCGGATCCCCTTGTACGGCTCCTGGATCAGCAGGCCCTCGCCGGCGAACTGGCTGAGCGCCTCGCGCACCGTCGGGCGGCTGACGTTCAGCGTCCGCGCGAGCGACACCTCGGTGAGCTTGTCGCCAGGCCGCAGCGCGCCCATGACGATGGCTCGCCGGATCTGGTTGATGACGGCGTCGCGGCGCGACACCGACGCCACAGGCGCAAGTCCCCGAACCTGGCCTCCGAGGCGACCGTCCGCCGGCTGGTCAACGGCCAACGCGGCTCCTCCCTCTCGGCTTTCCCGGCACGACACCCGGATTATCGCGCAAACGGGCCCCGCAGGCGGGCCGCCGGCGGCATGGACGGCGGCAGGCAGACTGTAGGACAATCTGACAATCGTGAAGAGGGATCGCCGGTTCGTCGCTGCCATCCTCGTCTCGGGGATGCTGCTCGGCACGACCGGGCCGGCCGCCCTGCTCGGTCCGCACGCTGCGTCGCCGATTGCCCTCGGGGTGATCCGCCTGCAGCTTGGCGGGTTGCTGATCGTCGCCGTCCTGCCGGCGCTCGGCGGCAGCCGGATGAACGTGCTCCGCCTGTGGCGCCGCCCGACCGTGCTGGCCATGTCCGCCGCGCTCGGCCTCTACCAGCCGCTCTTCCTCTCCGCCATCTCCCAGGCCGGAGTCGCCCTCGGCACCCTCGTCGCCGTGGGATCCGCGCCCGTCTGGACAGGCCTGATCGCCTGGGCAACCCTCCGTCAGAAGCCATCCCGGGCATGGCTCCTCGCAACGACGATCGCGGTGGCCGGGCTCGTCCTCCGCGCCTGGGGGCATCTCGATGGACCAGACGTGCGGGGGCTCGTCCTGGCGATCGTCGCCGGCGCGCTCACCGGTTCGTACGGCGTGGCGGGAAAGGTCGAGCTGGGGCGCGGGACCATCCCGATCGAGCTGCCCGCCGCCGCCGGACTCCTCGGCGGAATCGTCCTTGCGCCGGCGCTCCTCGCGGTGCCCCTCGGCTGGGTCGCGAGCGCCGAAGGCATCGTGCTGCTGCTCTACCTGGGCATCTTCACGATGGCGCTCGCGAACATCCTCCACATCCTCGGCCTGCACCGGCTCCAGCCGGGCCCCGTGGCCACCCTCATGCTGACCGCGCCCCTCACGGCCACCGTCGTCGGCGTCTTCGTGTTCGGCGAGGCCCTGACGCCGGCCTCGGCCAGCGGAGCAGTGCTCGTGCTGCTCGGGATCGCCCTGCAGGGCCGCGCGACCGAGCGAGATGAGGCGAGCGAGCTCGAGTCGGCGCCCGCGATGTAGCCGCGGCGCGACGTCGGCGCTGCGTCGCCGGCACTACGTCGTCGGGCTCACCTCGAGAACCACGGGGTCCGCCTCCGCGACGGCGCGCGTCTGGAGGAGCAGCCCCGCGAGCACGAGGATCAGGCCTGCGATGGCGATCGGGCCGATCGTCTCGCCCAGCACCACCACTCCGAGGAACGACGCGGTGGTCGGGTCGGCGAGCAGCAGCGTCGCCACGGGTCCCGGCGGCAGCCCGTCGATCCCACGGGTGTGGAGGATGTTCGCGAGCGCCATCGTCACGACGCCGAGGTACAGGACGAGCCCCATCCCCGCCTGCGTGCCGGCCCAGTCGACCGGCTGCGTCAGCAGGATTGGGACGAGGATGAGGCCGCCGATCGAGAACGACGCCGCCGGCAGCTCCGTCGTCGTCACCCCGCGTTCGAGCTCGTGCTTCGCGGCGACCGTGTAGCCGCCGGACACGAGGCCCGCGAGCGCGGCGAGCAACAGCCCCTCGAGAGCCGCGCCACCCATGTGGCCCGACGAGCGCAGCACGAGCCCGGCGACGGCGATCGCTGTGGCGGCGGCCCACGTGCGGGTCAGGGGGTGCCCGAGGAAGACCCGCCCGAGGAGGCCCGCGAAGAGCGGGCCGGTGCCCATCGAGACAAGCGAGCCGAGCGCGACACCGGCGAGCCCAGTGCCTGCGAAGAAGAGCGGCTGGAAGAGCCCGACGCAGACGGCCGCCAGGATGATGCCCGGTCGTCGCCAAACGGCGGGCAGCAGCCGCCAGGAGCCCCCGAAGAGCGGCATCACCGCGATGAGGACGACCGCCGCGGTGATGATTCGGAGCGTCCCGACCACCGCGGGCGGGGCGGTCGGTGCGAGGAGTGCGGACGCGGTGCCCTGCGTCCCGAAGAGGACGGAGGCCGAGAGGGTCGACGCCGCCGCGCGGCGGGTGCGGGTCATGGGACGTTGATCCTCAGGGGGCAGCGGCGCGGCGCGACCCGACCGCGGGGACGCGCGGTGCTACCAGATGTCGCCGACGGTGAAGCCTTCGGGAAACGGGTCGGACGGGTCGAGCACGTACGACGTGAAGGCGTAGATCCAGGCGGTCCCGGTGATCGTCGGCACGACGGCCGGATGTCGGCCGAGCCGCGTCTCCTCGACCACCCGGCCGGTGAACACTGTGTCGATGACGCTCTCGTGGCGGAAGTCCTCGCCGAGCGCCAGCTTGCCCTTGGCGTGGAGGACCGCCATCCGGGCCGACGTGCCGGTCCCGCAGGGCGAGCGGTCGATGATGCCCGTCCAGGTGGACGGGCGGTTCCAGTCGAGCTTGCCGGTCGAGACCGAGACAGCATTTCGTGACGAGTTGCGGGGATCGTGCGCCGGCCCGGTGAGCATGCCGTTGGTGATGCCCGCGAACGCCGGCTCCTCCGGATGGACGACCGGGTACTGCTCCGCGGCGGACCGCTTGATCATCTCCACGGTGCGGGTGATGTCGCGGCCCTCGTCCGGCGTCAGCCGGAAGCCCAGCTTCTCGCCGTCGGCGATCGCGTACCACATGCCGCCCCATGCGATGTCGATCGTCACGGTGCCGAGCTGCGGGACCTCGACCGGGACGTCCAGGTGCGGCGCGTATGCCGGGACGTTCCGGAACGTGACCGACGTTACCTTGCCGTTCTCGCATTCGGCGCGGACGCGGATCAGCCCGGCCGGCGCCTCGAGGACCATCTCGGTCACCGGCTCGGCCATCGGGATCATGCCGGTCTCGAGCAGGACCGTCGAGACGCAGATCGTGTTCGACCCAGACATCCCCGGGTACTCGGTCGGCTCCATGATCACGTAGCCGGCCTGGGCCTCCGGGTGACGCGACGGGAAGATGACGTTCGTGCACATCGCCGGGTAGCCGCGCGGCTCGAAGAGCATCGCCTTGCGGAGCCAGTCCGCCTCGCGCTCGAGGTACTGCGCCTTCTCGAGCATCGTCGTGCCCGGTACGTCGACCACGCCTCCCACGATGACCCGGCCGACCTCCCCGGCCGCATGGACGTCGACGGCCTGGAGCATCCTCGAGAGTCGCATCGCCCCGCTCCTCGTGGTCCCGAGCCTGTTCGCAACGACAGATTGTCGGACAGTCTGACCAATGGTAGATTGCTCGGACACGCGCGGTCAATGCGTGACAGGACCGGAGCCTGGACGCGGACCGGTCGCAGCCGGGAGGGATGGTCGCCCCGTGACGCCCCGTTCGCCCGCTCCGCAGGAGGTCGAGGTCCGGCGCGCCGTCGATGTCGGGCACTCCGCCGCGGCGGTCGTGATCGGGGCCGGTATCGTGGGGGCGGCGTGCGCCTACGCCCTCGCGATTCGTGGGCTCTCGGTCGTCCTCGTTGAGCGCGATGCTCCCGCCCGCGGGACATCCGGCGCCTGCGAAGGCAACCTCGTCCTCTGGGATCGCCCGACCGTCCCCGACCTCGAGCTGACGCGCTGGAGCCACCGTCGCTGGGAGGAGCTGAGCGGCGAGCTGTTCGACGCGACCGGGCTCGACATCGAGTTCGACCGCAAGGGTTCGCTCATGCTCGCCCAGGACGAGGCGACTCTAGCCGCCGCCCAGGCCCGGTGCGCGTGGCTGGCGGAGCAGGGCGTGCCGCACGAATGGCTCGATGGCGCGGCCCTGCACGAGGTCGAGCCCGACCTCGCCCCCTCGATCGAGCACGGCGCCCTCTTCCCGATGGACTCCCAGATCGAGCCACGCATCGCGACGGCGGCGCTGGTCGCGGGCGCCCGGGCGCGCGGCACCGCGGTCCTCCTCCACGAACCGGTGACGTCGATCGAGCTCCGGGACGACGGACGGCGCGCCGTCGTCACGACCGCCGAGCACGTCGTCGAGACGCCGCACCTCGTCGTCGCCGCCGGTGTCTGGACGCCGCGCCTCCTGGCGGGGATCGTCGACCTCCCCGTGTCCGCGCGCAAGGGCCAGATCGCCGTCGTCACCGCGCCGATTCACGTCCGCCACAAGGTCATGGAGGCCGGCTACGCTGGCACCGTCGCGAGCAGCGCGGGCGGTCTGCAGATCGCCGCCGTCGTCGAATCCACCCGGTCGGGCTCGATCCTGCTCGGCAGCAGCCGCCTGCTGACGGACCCCGACGACCGGACGGTGGACGTCGACGTCCTCGGGCGCATCGTGGCCCGCGCACTCGAGTTCTTCCCCGGCCTCGCCTCGGGCCGCCTCTTCCGCAGCTATGCCGGCCTTCGGCCGATGTCGCCGGACCACGCGCCCCTCGTCGGGCCGCTGCCGGGCCGGCCGGCTGTGCTCCTGGCGACCGGGCACGAAGGGGGCGGCGTGATGATGGCGGCGGCGACAGGCGAGCTGATCGCGCGCCGGGTCACGGGCGAGCCGATCCCCGTCCCTGACGCGGCGCTGCTCCCGGATCGGCTGGTGGCGGCGTGATGGGACGCGGAACCCGGCGGATCGACCCGCCTACTCGCGGGCTCCACCGGCTCCGGCGTCCCGGGCGTCGAACGCTCGAGATCGCCGTCGATGGCGAGCCGGTCACCTGCTTCGAGGGCGAGACGATCGCCGTCGCGCTCCTCGCCGACCGGGGCGCCATCGGCCGCGACGCCGTCCGGCTGCACGGGCTCTGGTGCGGGATCGGGACGTGCTTCGAGTGCGTCGTGACCGTCGACGGGTCTGCCGGCATCCGCGCCTGCATGACGACCGCGCGGTCCGGGATGCGCGTGGGCACGGCGATCGGGCGCGCCTCCGACTCCGGCGACGGCGACAGCGACGCAGACTCAAGCGACGGCGACCGGCGATGATCGACCTGCTGGTCGTCGGCGCGGGGCCAGCCGGACTGGCGGCCGCGCGAACCGCTGGCGAGCTTGGGCTCCGGGTGGTCGTGGCCGACGAGAACGCCGAGGCTGGCGGCCAGTACTATCGCCAGCCGGGCCTGCCCGGCGCGGCGCTTGACCGCCGCCAGACCCGTGGCCGCGCTGTGATCGACGCCGCCCGTGGCGTCGCCGAACTCCGTCTCGGATGCTCCGTCGTCGCCCTCGACCCCACCCCGACTGGACTCCGCGCCTGGCTCGATCGCGACGGCGGCCTCGAGTGGCTGATGCCGCGTGCGATCCTGCTGGCCACCGGCGCGTTCGACACGCCGGTGGCGTTCCCCGGCTGGACCCTGCCGGGCGTGATGTCGGCCGGCGCGGCGCAGGCGCTCGTCAAGAGCCAGCTCGTGCGGCCGGGCCGCCGGGCCGTCGTCGCCGGATCGGGCCCCTTCGTGTTCGCCGTGGCCGACGCGCTCCGCCACGCCGGCGTGCGTGTCGCCGAGGCCGTCGAGGCCGCCACGCTGCGCGGCGCGCTCCCGCATCTCCCCTCCTCGATGCGCCACGCGCGACGCTACGGGGAGCTTGCCGCCCTCGTGCTGCCCCTGGTCGCCTCGGGGACCGCGATCCGCTCGGGCGAGGTCGTCGCCTCCGCGCAGGGCCGCGACCGCCTGGAAGCCGTCCGCCTGCGCCCACGAGGCCGTCCCGGCGCCCCGGCGGACGCCAACGGGGAACGGGTGGTCGAGGCTGACCTCCTCTGCGTCGGCTACGGCTTCTCCGCCTCCACCGAACTCGCGCGGCTGGCGGGGGCCGCAATGTCCGTGGATCCGGGACTCGGCCAGCCCATCCCCGCAGCGGACGCGTGGCAGGCCGCCTCGCGCCCCGGGCTGTTCGTCGCGGGCGAGGCGGCCGGTCTCGGGGGCGCGGCGGTCGCGGAGGCCGAGGGTGAGCTTGCCGCGATCGGTGCCGCGCGCCACCTCGAGCGGCTCGACGTGCGGGCCGCCGACGAGTTGGCCTCGCGCGTCCGGCCTCGGCTCGCCGCCCTGCGCGGCTTCGCCGCGCTGCTGCCTCGGATCTTCCCGCGGCCCGACGGGCTCGGCCTGCTTGCCGATCCGGCGACGATCGTCTGCCGCTGCGAGAACGTCTCGCTCGCGACGGTGCTTGCCGCAGTCGACCAGGGGAAGGCCGACTCCCTCAACGAGCTCAAGGCCGCGACGCGCTGCGGCCAGGGCTGGTGCCAGGGTCGAGTCTGCGGCGCGCTCCTGCCGGGCGTCATCGGGGCGCGGCGCACCGGGTTCGATGGGACCTCCCAGTACACGGCGCGCGTCCCGGTCAGACCCGTGGGCCTCGCCGCGGTGGTAGCGCAGCTCGACGCGATCGGCGCGAGCGAGGCGCCGAGCGACGCTGGGCGCCCGACGCCTTCGCCCTCTTGACAAGGGTGTATTGCCGGACAAACTGACAATCTGATGATTCTGATCGCTCCCGACCCGGGCGCCGGCCGAAGCCCACTCGTCGCGGCCGGCTGGGCGGGCGTGCGGGAACGGTCGGCATGACCAGTGTGGGAGAGAGATGCCGGTGAGCGACACGGTTCTGGTGCCCAAGGGCATGGTGGTCGACGGCGGATGGTGCCAGGCGCGGTCTGGAGCCACGGTCGCCGTCTTCGATCCCGCGACCGGCGAACAGCTCGCCTCGATCCCCGCGGCCGGGGCGGCGGACGTCGACGCTGCCGTGGCGGCCGCTCGGCGAAGCTTCGAGGCGGGCGTCTGGTCCCGGATGGCGCCGAGCGGGCGCGGCCGGATCCTCTGGCGCCTGGCCGAGCTCGTCCGTGCGCATGCGGACGAGCTCGCCCACACCGAATCGCGCGACACCGGCAAGCCGATCATCGAGGCGCGCGAGGACATCGGCGGGACCGCCGATGCGATCGAGTACTACGCGGGCGCGTGCACCAAGATCGTCGGTGAGACGAAGCCGCTGCCGAACGGCTGGTACGGCTTCGCGCTGCGCGAGCCGGCTGGAGTCGTCGGCATCATCACCCCCTGGAACTTCCCGCTCTACATCGCCGGCTGGAAGGTCGCTCCCGCCCTCGCGGCGGGGTGCTCGGTCGTCATGAAGCCACCGGTGCTCGCGAGCCTCACCTGCGTCGCGCTCGCGGGTCTCGCGCTGGAGGCGGGCGTCCCCGCTGGCGTCTTCAACGTGGTGACCGGCAGGGGCTCGGAGGCGGGCGAGGCGCTCGCGACCCACCCCGACGTCGACGTCCTCGCGTTCACCGGCGGGACGGAGACCGGCAAGCGCGTGATGACCCTGCGGGCAGGCCTCGCCCGGCCCGTCCAGATGGAGCTGGGCGGCAAGTCGCCCGACATCGTGTTCGAGGACGCGCCGGACCTCGACCTTGCCGTCGCCGGCGCCGCCTTCGGGATCTTCTACACGCAGGGCGAGAACTGCAACGCCGGCAGCCGGCTGATCCTCCAGCGGAGCATCTACGACACGTTCCTTGAGAAGCTGGACCTGTTCGCGCGCGCGATCCAGATCGGGGATCCGCTCGATGCCTCGACCCAGATCGGCTCGCTCATCGCGCAGGAACAGCTCGACAAGGTCGAGTCCTACGTGAAGGTCGGCCTCGAGCAGGGAGCACGGCTCGTCTGCGGAGGACAGCGCCTGACCGACGGCGACTTCGCCAGGGGGTTCTTCTACCCGCCCACGATCCTCGCCGACGTACGGCCGGGCGATCGGGTATTCCAGGAGGAGATCTTCGGTCCCGTCCTGACGGTCACCCCGTTCAACACCGTGGACGAGGCCATCGCGCTCGCGAACGCCACCGAGTTCGGGCTCGCCGCGGGAGCGTGGACCGCGAGCGCGGAGCGGGCGATGCGGTGCGTCCAGGAGATCAAGTCCGGCTACGTCTGGATCAACACCTTCAACGGGACGCCCGTCGAGATCCCGTTCGGCGGCGTCAAGTCGTCCGGGTTCGGGCGGGACTGCGGGATGCAGGCGTTCGACACGTACACCTCGTGGAAGAGCGTCGTGTGGGCCATGGGGCCGTACGCCGACTGGTACCACGGGTGAGCTGAGGACCCGACCAACCGCGCGGCCCGGCACGGAGCCGGGGGCGCGGCACGCGAACCACCGGAGGTGCCCGGGTGACAAGGATTCGCCTGATCGTCAGCGGCGCGACGGGCGCGGTCGGCCGGACGCTCGTGCCGCAGATCCTCGCCCACGAAGACTTCGAGCTCGTGGGCGCGATCGCCGGACGCTCGATCGGCCGTGACGTGGGGGTCGCCCTCGGCCTCGGCGAGCCTGTCGGCGTGACGATCGCACCCGACTTCGCGGCCGCGATCGCGGGGCGCACAGCCGACGTGCTGGTCGACTACTCGACCTCGGAGGCGGCAGCGCGGAACGGCCTCGCGGCGCTCCGGGCCGGGGTCGCGGTGATCCTCGGCACGACCGCGGTGGACGCGGCAGCGGTCGAGGAGATGAGCCGAGTCGCCGAGGAGCGGGGGGTCGGGCTCTTCCTCGCGCCCAACCTCACGCTCGTCGGCCAGGTCATGTTCCGGTGCGCGGACCTCATCCGACCGTACTTCGGTGACGTCGAGGTCGTCGAGTTCCACAACTCGGCCAAGCGCGACGCCCCCTCCGGGACGGCCCTCGAGACGGCCCATCGGCTTGATGCGAGCCGACACCCTGCCGAGACGCCGGACGCTACCGCCCGCGGCCTCCCGGACGCCCGCGGTGCCGTCTCGGGCGGAGTCCACGTCCACAGCGTTCGGCTGCCGAGCTTCTACTCCCGGCACGAGCTGCTGTTCGCGCGTCCCGGTGAGATGCTGACCGTCATCGCCGATCAGTTCACGACGGAGCCGCTCGTCGGACCGACGCTGAAGGCGGCGCGCCTGCTGATGTCGGTGCGGGGCGCCGTCCGAGACCTTCCCGGGCTCTTCGATCCCGACTGAAGCTGGGCCGGCGTGGCCGGCGGGAGGAGCGACCCGATGACCGGAGGATGGACGTGGGACTGCTGACGGGCCGGCGGGCCCTCGTGACTGGTGGCCACGGGGGGCTCGGATCGATTGCCGTCCGAACGCTGCTCGACCTCGACGCCGAGGACGTCTTGGTCGTCGGGCGGTCGCGCGACAAGCTCGAGGCGTTCCGGGCCGCGCACGGGGTGCGCGTGTCCGTCGACGCCCTCGACGTGACCGACCCCGCCGCCTGGCGGACCATCGACGGGCGACCGGTGGACGTCCTCATCCCGTGCGCCGGCGCGGCCTACCGCGCGCCCTTCGTGGCGACCGACTACGAGGTCTGGCGTGCCCTGGTCGACACGAACCTCATGGGCACGCTGCTGGCCGTTCGCTCGGTGCTGCCGGGGATGCTGGAGCGAGGCTGGGGTCGGATCGTCCTGATCTCATCCGCCGCCGCGACGATCGGGCTGCCCGGCCGCGCGGTCTACGGCGCCTCGAAAGCTGCCCTGGAGGCGTTCGCGCGTGCGCTGGCGCCCGAGATCGGCAGCCGGGACGTCTTGGTCAACTGCCTTGCGCCCGGGATGTTCCCGACGGAGATGACGCAGGATTGGCTGCGCGCGAACCCGGACGTTGCGGAGGGGATCCGGACCGCGATCCCGCTCGGCCGCTTCGGCGAGACGGAGGAGCTGGCCTCCGCCTTCCGGTTCGCCCTGGAGGCCACGTATGCGCAGGGTTCGGTCATCCACATCGACGGCGGCTGGGGCGTCGTCTAGAGCGAAAGGGCGAGGCGAGGTGTGACTAGGCCGTCGACGTTGGGTGCGATCACGAAGGTCTCCGCGCGCACGCGCCTCAGTGAGACGACGGAGGCGATCCGCCGGCTCGTCCTCGACGGCGTCGTGCCGACCGGCTCACGCCTCAAGGAGCAGGAGCTCGCTGACGCCCTGGGCGTCAGCCGGCCCACTGTGCGTGAGGCCGTCCGCCAACTCGTCCACGAGGGGATCCTCGTCCACGAGCCCTACAAGGGGCTGCGCGTCGCGACCGTGGACGACGACCACTACTCGCAGCTGGCCGAGGTCCGAGCGGCGCTCGAGGTCCTGGGCGCCCAGCGCGTCGGAGCGCGGCTCACGCCCGAGATCGACGCGCAGCTGATGGCGTCGCTCGAGGAGATCCGGCGCGCCGACGACGTCGCAGCGTTCAACGAGGCGCATTTCGCATTCCACGCGCTCCTCCAGCGGCTTTCGGGCGCCGACATCCTCGAGCAGGCGTGGGACATCGTCGAGAACCGGTCTCGGATGATGCTGCGGATCGACCTCGAGATCGACCCGACGGCAGACCGGATGACGCCCCATGTCGAGTTGATCGAGGCGATCCGAACGCGGGACGAGGACGTCATCGCGGCCACCGTCCGCGAGCACGTCATCGGCAGCGCTCGTGTCCGCCTCGCCCGTCGCAAGGCCATTGCCGAGGCGAACCCTGTGCCGGCCTCGGGCGCGTCACCGCGCCCCAGGCGCGCGCACGCGAGCTGAGCGGACCGCGCCGCTCCGGACAGCCTACTCAGAAGGCGCCCTCCCCGGAGATCGGGATCGCGGCCTCGTCGGCGACAGGACTGCGGCCGCACAGGAAGTCGAAGTCGCAGCCCTCGTGCGTCTGGTTCACGTGGTCCACGTAGAGGCGGGCGTAACCCCGGGCAGGGCCGGTCTCGCGCGGTCTCCACACCGCCAGGCGCCGCGCGATCTCCTCGTCGCTGAGCCTGACCTCGAGCCGGCGGTTCGGCGTGTCGAGGACGATGACGTCGCCCGTCTCCACGATGGCGAGCGGTCCGCCGGCCGCGGCCTCGGGCGAGATGTGGAGGACCGCCGTCCCGAACGCCGTGCCGCTCATCCGCGAGTCGCTGATCCGCACCATGTCCCGGGCGCCGCTGGCGAGGACCTTGCGCGGGACCGGCATGTTGCCCCACTCGGGCATGCCCGGGGCGCCCCTCGGACCTCCGTACTTGAGCACGAGGACATCATCCGGCCCGACGTCGAGATCCGGGTCGTCGAGGCGGGCTGCAAGGTCGTCGTGGTCCTCGAAGACCACGGCGCGACCCTCGTGGACAAGCAGCTCCTCCGATGCGGCGGTCTGCTTGAGGACGGCGCCGTTCGGGGCGAGGTTGCCCGTGAGCACGACGATGCCGCCCTCGGGCGCGAGCGGGTCGTCGATGGTCCGGATGACGTCGCGATTGATCGCCGTGACGCCGGCGATGGTCTCGCCGACCCTCTTCCCGGTGATCGTCTCCGCGTCGAGGCGGAGCCGCTGCGCGAGCTCGGCCATCAGCGCCGGCACGCCTCCGGCGTAGTAGAACTCCTCCATCAGGTACTTGCCCGCGGGCTTGAGGTTCACGAGCACCGGCGTGTCCCGTGAGAGGCGGTCGAACTCGGTCAGGGGCAGGTCGAGGCCGAGCCGCCGGGCGAGCGCGAGCAGGTGGATCACCGCGTTCGTCGAGCCAGCCACCGACGAGAGCACGCGGATCGCGTTCTCGAACGCCGCGGGCGTGAGAATCCGCGACGGCCGGATGTCCTGCTCCGCGATCTCGACTGCCCGCCGTCCGACGTACTGGGCGAGCCGGAGGCGGTTCGAGTCGACCGCGGGGATGGCGGCCGACGACGACGGCGCGATCCCGAGCGCCTCGGCGATGCACGCCATCGTCGAGGCGGTGCCCATCGTCATGCAGTGGCCCGGGCTCCGCTCGATGTGGCTCTCAAGCTCGCGCCAGTCCTCGGCCGGCAGCCTGCCGGCGCGGTACTCCATGTAGAGCCGGTGCGTGTCCGTCGAGGAGCCGACGTCCTGGCCACACCACTTCCCGTTCAGGCCGGGGCCCCCGGGCAGCATGACGGTCGGGATGTCCGTGCTCGCCGCCGCGAGGAGCATGCCCGGAATCGTCTCGTCGCAGGCCCCGAGCATGACCACGGAATCCATCGGATAGGAGCGGATCGTCTGCTCGACCTCCATGGCCAGCAGGTTCCGATGCATGAACGAGATCCCGACGGGGCGGGCGAGGTCGGCGCCCATGGTGAGCGTGGGGAACTCGAGCGGGAAGCCCCCGGCCTGCCAGACGCCCTTCTTGATCGAGTCGACGAGTTGGCGGAAGTGCAGGTGGCAGCGCGTCAGCTCGCTCCAGTTGTTGGCGATGCCGATCACGGGGCGACCGGAGAAGTCCGCTTCCGAGTACCCCTGGACCTTCATCGCCGTCCGCTGGAGGAAGCCGTCCACGCCGCCGGCCTCGAACCACTCGGCGCTCCTGTAGATGCGCGACTCCGAGCTCACTGGCGGCAGCCTCCCAGGACACGCTTGTCGATGGCTACCCGGTCGGGCAAGCGATCGGGTGATGACGGGAAATGGTCAGATTGCCTGACGTTTCGCCCACTCGAGCATCGGCGTTCTTCTCGATCCCGTCAAGCCGTCACGGGCTGCAACGGGACTTGACCGACACCCTCGCCTCACTACAATAGTCGTCAGGCAATCAGACGATTTGACTCCCCCACCTGCAGCTGGAGACGAGGCCCTATGGCGAGACGGAAGGTCCAGTTCGAAGGCATCCTGCCGGCGATGGTCACGCCGATGAAGGCGGACGGCAGCGTCGACGAGGACGGCCTCGCCCGCCTGACCGAGCGCCTCATCCGCGCCGGGAACGGCGGCCTCATCCCGCTCGGCAGCACCGGCGAGTTCAACTTCATGACGAACGCCGAGCGGCGCCGCGTCGCCGAGGTCGTCATCGAGGCGGCCGCCGGACGCGTCCCGGTCATGCCGAGCACGGGCGCCACGACGACGCGCGAGGCGATCGAACTGAGCCAGCACGCCCAGCAGGCGGGCGCCTCCGGCGTCATGGTCATCCCGCCCTACTACGAGCCGCTGCCCTTCAAGACGATCCTCGAGTTCTACCGCGCCCTCGCGGCCTCCATCGACATCCCAATCATCTTCTACCAGCTGCCCGCCGCGACGAACGTCAAGCTGACCCCGGCACAGGTCGGCGAGCTGGCCGGGATTGACGGCGTGGACTGGATCAAGGACAGCAGCGCGGACGCCGTCGCCCTGACCGAGATGATCCAGCGCTACTCCGACAGGATCGGGGTGATGAACGGCTGGGACACCCTGACGTTCTTCGGCCTCGTGTCGGGGACGCCGGCGTCGGTCTGGGGCGCGGCCAACGTCATCCCCGACCTCTGCGTCGAGCTCTTCGACGCGGCAGCGCGCCGGCGCGACCTCGACGCGGCCCGCGCGGTCTGGAAGCGGATCTGGCCGATCGTGAACTTCCTCGAGACGAGCCCCACCGGCTACGTCTCGGCGGTGAAGGCCGGCTGCGATCTGGTCGGTGAGCCCGCGGGCGATCCGCGGCTGCCGCTCCTGCCGCTCTCCGCCGGGGACCGGGCCACGCTCAAGGGCCTCCTCCAGACCGCGGGCGTCAAGACCGCCTGACTCGGGTGACGTCGTCTGGCCGGGGCCCCGAGCCGGACGACGTCACGCCATTCCCTGATGCCCTCCAGCGCGAGAGTCACATGAACGAGGCTGATCCCGACCTTCTGGACGCGATCGTGGTCGGCGGTGGGATCGCCGGCCTGACGGCGGCCTGGCGCCTGCGCCACCGGCGCATCCTGCTGCTCGAGGCGGCGGACCGGGTCGGCGGGCGGATGTACTCGGTCCAGCGGGGCGAGTACTGGCTGAACCTCGGCGCGCACCTGTTCCCGGGACCCGATTCCGTCGTGCAGGGCCTCGTGCGGGAGGTCGGGCTCCAGACGATCCCCGTGACCGGCGGCATGATGGGCCTCGCGCTCGCCGGCCGGACGCTGACGACGGGATCGATCGACCTCTACCCGCTGCGGCTCCCGCTGACACTGCGGGAGCGGGTCGCGTTCGCGCGGGCGGGCCTGCGGCTGATGCGCGAGGTCCGACGCTTCCATCGCGACGTGGCCCCGAAAGAGGGCGAGGCGGCGGCCGACGTCCGCCGGCGCCTCGCCGACTACGGGACGGACCGGACCTTCGCCGACTTCCTCGGAACGCTCCCGCCGCGGGTCGAGTCCGTCTTCTCCTGCGCGGCCCACCGCGCGACTGCCGAGTCGGAGGAGCTCTCGGCGGGCTGCGGCGTCGCGCTCTTCGCCAAGGTCTGGGCTGGCAAGGATTCGCTCGACCGGCGGAACCTCCTCGGCGGGAGCGGACGGCTGCCCGAGGAGCTCAGCAAGCGGCTGGGCGACCGGGTCCGCGTCGGAGCCGAGGCCATCGGCCTGCGCGTCGACGACGGCTTGGCCGAGGTCGCCTACCGGCAGCGCGGCACGACGCAGACGGCCCGGGCCCGCCACGTCGTGCTCGCGATCCCCGGTCGCCAAGCCTCGCTCCTGCTCGCCGCCGTCGCGCCCGCGGCGGCGAGCGCACTCGGGAAACTCGCCTATGGCGCGTTCCTCAGCATGGCCATCCTGACAGGCGAGGCAGGCGCGATGCCCTGGGACGAGGTCTACGCCATGGCGACGCCAGGGCGGGCCTTCGACATGTTCTTCAACCACGCCCAGCCGATCCGCACGCCCGGCAGACGCTCGCCCGGCGGCAGCCTGATGGTCTACGCGGGCGCACACGCGGCCGACGCCCTCCTCGCCAAGACCGACGACGAGATCCGCGACGCCTTCCTGCCCGACCTGCTCGACCTATACCCTGCGCTGCGGAACCTGATCGTCGAGACGAAGGTCCAGCGCTGGTCGATCGGGAACGTCTTCGCGCGCCCGGGTCGGCAGCCACTAACCCCAGATCTCGAGCGGCCGCTCGGTCCTGGGGGGAACGTCCACCTCGCGGGGGACCACTTCGCCAACGGCGGGCTCGGCGAGATGGAGGCCGCGGCCGGCAGCGCCCTCACGGCCGCGGATCGGATCGATCGGCTGCTCATGGCGGCCTCGGGATAGGGCAAGAGGGTTCAACGTGAAAGTGACGGTCATCGGCGCCGGCGTCATCGGCCTTGCGACGGCCTACCGGCTGGCGGGGCGCGGTGCCGAGGTGACGGTCGTCTACCGCGCGAACCTGCACACCGGCGCCTCGAACAACAACGCCGGTTGGATCGTGCCCGGGGACAGCGGCCCCGTGCCCGGACCCGGCGTCGTGCTCCAGGTGCTGCGCTGGATGCTCTCGTCAGGCAGCCCGCTCTACGTCCGGCCGTCGCTCGAGCCCGCCTACCTCGGCTTCCTGTTCGGGATGTTCCGGGCGTGCAACGCCACGGCGTACCGCAACGCGGTCGACGCGACGCTCCGCCTCGCCGCCGGGACGCTCGAGGAGTTCGACGCGTGGGCCGCCGACGGCATCCGGTACGAGATGCACTCGGCGGGCGAGCTCCGCGTCTTCCTCACCGACCATGAGTTCGACGCCGTCCTCGGCGGGCTCGACCAGCTTCGCGAGGGGGGCTACGAGATCGACGTCCTCGACGGGAACGGGGCCCGCGACGTCGTGCCCGAGCTTCGCGACGAGGTCCGGCACGGGATCTTCTTCGCGCAGCATCGCCACGTGCAGCCGGAGACGGTCGTCAACGGGCTGCTCGAACGGACGCGTGCCCTCGGCGTGCGTTTCGTCGAGGGGACGGTCAGCGACGCGCGCGTCCGCGGCGGGTCGACGGTCGAACTGCGCGTCGCGGGCGAGGCGCGCACCTCGGACGCGGTGGTCATCGCGGCCGGCGTCGGCAGCCGCCGACTGGCCCGCCTCTTCGGCGGACGGCTGCCGATCCACGCCGGCAAAGGCTATAGCACCGACTACACGCCCGGCCAGCTGCCCGCAGTTCGCCCGAACATCATGCTGTGCGAGGCGCACTGCGCGATCACCCCGCTCGACGGCGGGACGCGTCTCGCGGGCACGATGGAGTTCGGGTCGCTGACCGAGACGGTGAGCCCGGCACGGGTCCGCGCCATCAAGGCAGCGCCGCCGCGCTACTTCCGCGACTGGGATCCGGACGCTCCGGCATCGACGCCCACCGCCGGGTTGCGCCCCATGACGCCCGACGGCCTGCCGGTGATCGGACGCCTGTCGTCGCACCCAAACGTCTTCGTGGCGACCGGCCACGGCATGCTCGGCCTGACCCTCGCCCCGCGGACGGCTGTCGAGCTCGCGAACATGGTCCTCGACGGGACGACGCCGGCCGTCCTCGCCCCGTTCAGCCCCAGCCGCTTCCGCTGAGACGGACCGGCTGAGACAGCCGCGAGCCGGCTACCAGCGGTAGCGGCTCGTCGCCATCAGGCCTGCCGTCTTGCCGCCGTCGATCGGGACGTTCGCGCCCGTGATGAAGGCGGCGTCGTCGGAGACGAGGAACGCCGCGAGCTTGGCGACCTCCTCGGGCTCCCCGATGCGCCGCGCCGGGATCACCGAGAGGGCCCGCTCGCGACCCTCCGCGTGGTCGCCGACCAGGTCCCACTCGGCGAGCGTCATGTCGGTCATGATCGGACCCGGGCAGACCGAGTTCACGCGCACGCCCTGCTCCGCGTAGGTGAGCGCGAGCGAGCGCGTCATGCTCACGATGGCCGCCTTCGTCGCCGCATAGCCCACGCCGTTCGCGACGCCGACGAGGCCCGCCATCGAGGCGACGTTGAGGATCACGCCCCTGGAGCGGAGCAGGTGCGGGAGCGCAGCGCGGCAGCCCAGCCAGGGCCCCTTCACGTTCACGTCGAAGAGTCGGTCCCACCCGTCCTCCGACGGACCCTCGGGGCCCTCGGGCTCCTCGATGCCGCTGTTGTTGACGAGGACGTCGAGGCCGCCGAAGGTCTCGACCGCAGCAGCGATCAGCGCCTCCACCTCGCGCGAGCGGGTCACGTCCGTCGCGACGAACATTGCCCGGCCGCCCCTGCCGACGAGCTCCGCCGCCATCGCCTCTCCACGCTCCCGTGTGCGGCTCCCAATGACGACCGCCGCGCCGAGCGCGGACAGCTCGCGGGCGATCGCCTGCCCGATCCCCGTCGCGCCGCCGGTGACCACCGCGGTGCGACCGGCAAGTCCGCTCATCGCCGATCCCTCTCCTGCACTCTCGAGTGGGGCCTCACGAGACTCGGTCCGCGCGGACCGTGAACAGCGCCTCCCCGAGGACCTCGGTGTTCACCTCAAGGCCGAGGCCCGGTGCGTCGGAGACATGCGCCAGCCCGTCGCGCACGACCGGGGTGCCCGACAGGGCAAGCGGCGGCCCGCTCGCGGCAGTGATGTGCGTCTCGGTGACCTGGGACGCGGCAAGGAAGCTGTCCGGGCGACACGAGGCGCTCAGGTGCGCGATCCCGGCCGTCGCGAGGTCGCCGCCCATCGGCTCGTCGATCATCACCATCATCCCTGCTGCCACGGCGATGTCGCGGATCTGGGCCGCCCTCGTCAGGCCACCGACTCGGGCCGGCTTGATGTTGACGGCATCGGCAGCGGCCGTCGCGATGCAGCGCAGCATGTCGGGGACCTCGACGATGACCTCGTCGGCCGTGATCGGGTGCCTCGATCGGGTGCGGACCTGGCGAACCTCCTCGAGCGTGCCACACGGCTGCTCGACGTACGTGTCTCGGCCCTCGATCGCGGCGAGGAACCGGAAGGCCTGCCCCATCGTCCAGCCTCGGTTGGCGTCGCTCGTCACGAAGTCCGTGCGGCCCTTGAGAGCGTCGAGGACTGTGTTGACGCGCTCCGCATCATCGAGCGGGTCGTTGCCGAGCTTGAGCTGCCAGGAGCGGTAGCCCCGGGCGGCCATCATCTCGGCCTCGTCGACCATCTGCGTGGGCGAGGCGAGCGTCAGCGGATGGAAGACTCGGTAGCTCGATTGCTGGAGACCGCCGAGCAGCTGGTACACGGGCAGGTCGAGGAGCCGGCCGCGGAGGTCCCAGAGCGCAGCGTCGATCGCCGCCTTGGCGGGCCGATGGCCGCGCATCGCGGTGTCGAGCCGGGCGAGCATCGTCTCGGCTCCGAAGGCGTCGCCCTCGAGCACGGTCGGCGCGAGTTCGTGGACCGCCGCCTGGACGCTCGCGGCGAACCCGTCGATGTAGCTCGCCCCGAGCGTGCACGCCTCGCCGTAGCCGGTCGTGCCGTCGTCGGCCGTGACGCGGACGACGGTCGTCTCGAGCTGCGTCAGGCGACGGCCGTGCGACATCTCGTAGGCGCCCGTGGCGAGTGGGAGGCGAGCCGAGTAGGCCGCCAGCTCGCGAAGTCTCATGTCGTGCCTCGTTCTGCTTGGCTGGAGGAGCCGGGGAGAGCTACGTATTGCCCCAGATATCGCCGAGCGTGAAACCCTCCTGGAACGGGTCGCTGTCGTCGAGGACGAGCGAGCAGATCGCGGTGACCCAGCCGCGGCCCGAGATCTGGGGCAGGACCGCCGAGTAAGGTCCGACCTGCGTCTCCCCGAGGAGCCGTCCGGTGAAGGTCGTGCCGAGGATCCCCTGATGGACGAAGTCCTGCTCGAGCGGGAGCTCGCCCCGCGCGTGCAGCAGGGCCATGCGTGCGCACGTGCCTGTGCCGCACGGCGAACGGTCGAGCGCGCCCGTCCAGGTGTCGGGGTCGTCGAAGTCCACGTCGCCCGTCTCGCAGACCACGGCGTTCCGCGCCGAGATGCCCGGCGTGTCCGAGCCCGCGGTGATCATCACGAGCGTGATCTGGTCGATGCCCGGGTTCGTCGGGTGCTGCACGGGGAGCTGCTGCTGTGCGGCCTTGCGGATGAGCGCACCGATGCGGGTGAGGGCCTTCGCGTGCGAGCGGTCGATCGCCAGGCCGAGCTCCGCCGCGTCGACCAGGACGAAGAACTGGCCGCCGAAGGCGACGTCGACCCTGATCCTGCCGATCGTCGGCACGTCGATCTGGGCGTCCCTGTGAGCGACGAACGAGGGGACGTTGTCGACATAGACGCGGGTGACCTTGCCGGCCTCGACGTCCGCGCGAACGTTGACGAGCCCGACCGCGGTGTCGAGCACGACGTTCGTCACCGGCTCGGTCGCGGGAAGCGTCTGCGTCTCGAGCAGCGCCGTGACCGTGCAGATGGTGTTGCTGCCCGACATCGGGCGGAAGCCGCCCTGCTCGAGCACAATCAGGCCGATGTCCGCCCCGGGGCTGGCCGGCGGCACGATGATGTTCGCGCAGAGGGCTGGGTATCCGCGTGGCTCCCGAAGGACGAGCTTGCGCAGCCCGTCCAGGTGTGCCTTGGCGTACTCCAGCCGTTCGGCCATGGTCGCGCCCTTCACGAGTGGGAACGCGTTCAGGAGGACGCGTCCGCCCTCACCCTCGGCGTGGACATCGACGACGCTGATCAGGCGCTTGGGTCGCATGGACGATCTGCCCTCGTGCGCGGGACGCCGGCCCGGGGATCGGGCCGGCGCGTCCGCTTCCGTCTCGTGACTAGTCGGTCTCCCAGCGGACCGCCTCGACGAACTTCCGCAGGCCCTCGCTCTGCGGATTCCTGAAGGCGACGCGCGGAGGCGCCTGCTCGACGATGCGCCCGTCCTCAACGAACACCACGCGGTCCGCCGCCTGGGAGGCGAAGGCCATGTCGTGGGTCACGATGACGGAGCCCACGCCGTCGTCCTTCTTCAGCTTGGTGAGGACGCTGAGCACCTCGCGCGCGACCGGCGGATCGAGCGCCGAGGTGATCTCGTCGCAGAGGATGAGCTTGGGCCGCATCATGAGGGCACGCGCGATCGCGACGCGCTGCCGCTGCCCCCCCGACAGGCTCAGCGGCTGACTGCGCAGGTACTTGGCCATGCCCACCTCGGCGAGCACGTCTTCGGCGCGCTTGCGAGTCGCAGCCGGGTTCTCCTTCATCACCCGCCTCGGGCCCAACGACATGTTCGCGAGCACGTCCATGTGCGGCCAGAGGGTGTACTGCTGGAAGACCATCCCGACGGCGCGGCGTTTGGTCCCCCACGCGGGAAGGACCACGCCGTCCTTGATGACGGGCACGCCCTCGATGTCGACCTCGCCCGAGTCCGGCTGTGTGAGGCCCGCGATGATCCGCAGGAGCGTGCTCTTGCCGCTGCCGCTGATGCCCATCACGACCACGATCTCACCGGAGGCGACCTCGAAGTCGACGCCGTGCAGGACCGGCTGTTTCCCGAAGCTCTTGGTGATCCCACGGACCGCGACGAGCGGCTGGCTGCCGTCGCTGCTGGTCGCGGGCGCGGTGGTGGTCTTCGTGTCGCTCATCTCATCGTCCCGCCGCTCACCACTTGCCGAGGAGGAGATTGCCGGGGGCGATCCTAGCGAGCGTGGCGCGCATGCTAGGCCCACCTGTGCCAGTCGGCTGGCCGCTCTGCTTCGCGATGAGCCGACGCTCGAGATAGCTGGCGACGAGGGTCAGCGGGAAGGCGACTGCGAAGTACATCAACGCGGTGAAGGTGAAGATCTCCATGGGGCGGAACGTCTGGCTCGCCTGGATGTTCGCCGTGAACATGAGATCTGAGACGCCAAGCCAGGACACCAAGGCCGTGTCCTTGAACAGGCTGATGTCCAACGAGAGGATGACCGGGATTTGCTGACGGACCGCCTGCGGGATGGTGATGAACCGCAGGATGTCGAATTTGGACAGGCCGAGCACCTCCCCGGCCTCGATGTGCTCCTTGGGAACAGACTGGAGAGCGGCGCGGTACGCCTCTGACATGAACGCCGTGAGGTTGGCGGCGAGCGCCCCCGTCACCGCGACGATCGGGTTCAGCTGGATGCCGAGCACCGCCGGGAGAGCGTAGTACACCCACACCAGTTGAACGAGCATCGGCGTACCGCGGAAGATCTCGATGTACATCTGCGCGAGCCAGCGGAGAGGGTCGAGCGACGACATCCGCGCCAGCGCCAGCGGGACGGCCAAGACGGTCGCGATCGCGATCGACATCACCGCGAGCTGGAGGGTGAGCTCGAAGCCCTTAAGGAGCAACGGGATGATCGGCGGGATGACGCTCCACTCGAATTGATACATGGCGATCGTGGAACCTCTGTCGCTGGCCGCGCAAATGACCTCGCCGTCTACTTCATGACCATGTTCGACTGCTGAAGCTGCGGGATGTCAAGGTAGCCGACGGCTGCGAACGCCCGGCTGATCTTCCCAGCCATGACCTCGTTGTTGATAGTGATGTTGACGGCCTGCAGGGAAGCGTCGTCGATGTCCTGGCGGACGCCGTAGGAGACGTCGTGCACGAAGATCGGCGGGTCCGGGATGATGATCTTCAGACTCGGCTGCTTCTGCACCATGACTTCCGCGGTGCCGTTGTCTGCGAAGACGGCGACCGCCTTGCCGCCAGTCAGGGCAAGCAGCGACTGGTTGTAGTCGGGGAGCAGGAGCTCATTGGCCTTCAGGTCGCGGAGGGCGAGGTCCTGCGCGGTGCCCTGCGGGGTCGCGATCGGCTGGTTGGAAGCCAGCAGTGCGACCGAGGTCTTGTACTGGCCGTTCCCGTTCACGACGAAGACGCCCGGGTAGGACCACACCGCGTCGGTGTAGCGGATCGCCAGTGCGCGCTGCGACGTGGCGTCGAGATCGGCGGCGAAGTCGTACTGGTTCGCTTCGACTCCCGTAACGATGTTCTGCCACGATGTCGCCACGGTGGTGAGCTTGATGTTCATCGTCTGGGCGAGTTCCTGAAGCGGAAGCAGGTCCGGGCCCGAGCAGTTGCCGGACGAGTCGACGACAATGGTGGGCGGCGAATCGGCGCAGCCGACCTTGATCTCGCCAGCGGCGCGCCACTTCGCGAGGTAGGCGCCTGGGGCCGTACCGGCACTCGCACTGGAGCCGCCGGTGAGGTTGGCCGACCCGAAACCGGCGACTGCGCCGGCGATGATCGCGATAACCGCCACGATCACTAGCTGTCTTGACTGGTTCACTCCACGCTCCTCCTTGAATCAGCCGGATCCGCTGAATGAGTCCATCCGACACGTCGGCGGCAGACCCAGGCCGAGTCCAGTGTTTGCTCGGCCAGGTGCCAGCCTCGCCCACACGGGCACCTCCTGAGTCATCACGCCACCGCCAACTCCTCCTCCATTCGCAGCCTCCTGACCGTGAACCAAGACGACGATGCCCGTTGACTCATGCCACTTCGGCAGCGGCCGTGATCGGCCGAGCGATGAGGTCGAGCCTCATCGAACCGTGAACCCAAACGCCAGCGGGTCGCGCGGGTCGACAAGGTAGGTGCTGTCGGCGGTGATGAACGCCTGCCCAGTGATCTCGACGCGGACGGCGTCGAGAGCGCCAACCTTCGCCCTCTCGACGGCGCGACCGCGAAACGTCGCGCCGGTGACACTCTGGTGGACGAACGGCTCCCCCATGTCGAGCATGCCCTTGGCGACCAGGGAGGCGATCTTGGCCGATGTTCCCGTCCCGCATGGAGAGCGGTCGATGGCTCCGTGCTCCATGACGACGAGGATGCGCGCGTCGGCGCCCGGGGCGTTGGTCGGCGTGAAGAACTGCACATGCGTCAAGCCGCGGATCTCGGGGATCGCGGGATGCTGAACGTCGACGGCAGCCTCGAAGACGGGCCGAACACGGTTCATCAGGTCGATGCCCGCCGCGCAGTTGTCGGCGGCGATCTGCAGCCCGTACTGCCCGGCATCCGTGATGGCATAGAAGTTGCCGCCGTAGGCGATGTCGGCGGTGACGCGCCCGAGATCCCCGACCTCGACCTCCACCGAGGGCGCGAGGAGGAACGACGGCGCGCCCACGAAGCTCACTCCCGTGACCTGTCCGTCCTCGACGTGGACCGTCGACTCGATCAGACCGGCCGGGGTGTCGATCCGGAGCGTGGTGTCGGGCTCGACTGCCGGGATCTGCCCGGTTTCGACAAGCACTGTCGACACCCCGATCGTGTCCGTCCCGCACATCGGCGGATAGCCGAACGCCTCGACGAAGACGACACCGACGTCGGCACGGGGATCGCACGGTGGCAGCAAGAGGACGGCGGAGGAGGGCCCATGCCCCCGGGGCTCGTGGGTCAGGACGCCGCGGATCCAGTCGAGGTTCTGGCGGATGTACTCGCGCTTCTCGACCATCGTCCGGCCCGGCACGGGGGGCACCCCCGAGTACACCGTCCGCGTCGGCGCCCCGCCCGTGTGCGAGTCGATCGCCTTGAGCGCGTGCGACGCTTGCATCGAACCTCGCCCCTCCTACCGATTCCTGCGGCGCCTGTGCCCTGCCCTGCGATCGCCCGCGCGCACAGGACCGGCCTCGAGCACCTTGGTCTCAGGTGTTCGTAATGTCTTTTGGTCTGATTGCCTGACAACTATCCATATCGACCCGCAGCAAGTCAAGATGGTCTTACAATCTGGGAGAACTCGCGATGGCGGCACCCTTCAGCCCCACGGTCCGAGCGTTCCTCGACACACGGGGCCGCTTCGCGGTCGTGGCGACCGTGAGGGCCAACGGACGCCCCCACCAGGCGGTCACCTGGTATGCACTACGTGGCGACGACCTCTTGGTGAACGGGCGGGCCGACCGGGAATGGGTGGCGTCAGCGCGGAGGGAGGGGTGGCTCTCCGTGACGGTCGCCGACGGTTACGACCATGTCATCGTCTCGGGCCCGATCACCCTCATCAACGAGCCCGGCGCTGCCATCGCAGACATCACTGAGTTGGCCCGACGCTACGGCGAGGATCCGGGAGACTTCGCCGGACAGTCTCGGACGACCGTCCTCGTGCACCCGGAGCGGGTGGCGTGCCACGGTGCGCTGGCCGAGCGGTGACTGAGATCGGGCCACCTGTGCGGCATCCGGTCCGAGAAGGACCTGGGCCGCGACGGGCGGCCTGAGGACGCACCAGATTTCGCACCCGGACTGGATCGCACCCGACCTCGCCCTTCGGAACCAGACGCCCGCTCCCGTCCGAGGTTCAGGAGGATTCCTCGTGGGATCGCGTCGCTCCGGGTCATGGGGCCCCCAGACCCCCGACAAAGGCCTGCTCGTCCACGTGCAGACGGATGCGGGTCTTGAGGCGGGCGAGGGAGTCGGCGGCGACGGCCCTGCCGATCTGCGTCGCGTAGGCGGCCTCGAACGCCTCATGCGTTTCGAACCAGACCTCTGACACCGCATCGTACGGTGCGTCGTCGTTGTCAACCAGGTTGAGCATGAACCCGCGGAGCCC